>JACQIJ010000200.1 GCA_016198545.1 Pseudomonadota bacterium | reverse complement strand
TCGCCGTTGTATAGGCCGTCATTTTTTTGACAAATGGCGATTTATATTACATAATCATACTGTAATTGAACACAACCATCCAAGAAGGAGTGTACAGCATGGATAACAATAAACATCGCCTTGATTGGCAAAAGAAAAAAAGCGAAAAGCTGCGCGGGGAATTCGACGGAAATAAAGGCGGTTCCGATTCCGGGTCAAACGAAACTTCTTCGGGCAACTCCGGCCGCACAGGCGACAAATCGTCATCCTCGCCAAGCATAAATCTGAAGTAGGCCGACGGACGGCATGGCAAGCCAGACTCCAGCCCCCGCAAGCCTTGCGTCGCTGCGGCAGGATTTTGACCGCAGGGAAAAATGGTGGGAAACCGTGGTTTCCCGCGCCGAGACCGCGCGCGGCGCGCATAAAAATCTCCTTGAAGGACAGCGTGAAAACCTGTCCGTCATCGAAACGCTTATCAGCGGCTTTTCCGCCGCGCGCGACATCGCCGGCAAATATGGCCGCAACCCTCACGGCAATCTGGAGTCCTATTACAAGGACCGCGCGGGTTTTGAAAAGGACGCGCTGGATCCCCTGCGCGGCATCCGCATGGCAAGCGCCGTATCGCGGAACCGGCCGGCATTCTGGAGCAAAAATGCAGACCTGATGATCGACGGGCAGCACAAAAAAGTCTTGAAACGGCTCGACCGGGCCGAAAGTTTTTTCAACAGGGCCTATATCCGCCTGCGTTACGGCGGCGGCGCGCTGGAGCAGTGGCGGGATGATATCGCATCAGCGCGCGACGCCCTTCCGAAACATGAAACGATCCTCGGAAAACTGAGAACCATCGATGCACGGATCGATCAGGGCGAAAGCGCAACGGTGGATGCGCTTTGCAAAATAGTGAAAAACCGCGACCTGCAAAAAATAATCGTGAACTCCCCCAGCTTTTCGCAGCAGGCGGAGAAGGACGAAATCCTGCGGCCTTTCCTGGAGTGGTCGCTGCGCGACTTCAAAGTTTCGAAGGAAGACGCGCGCGCCGAAGTCAAGAAACTGCGCGGACGCATGACGCTGGCAAAGCTCGAGCAAGCCTTCGATATCCGGGCGCAACGCGCGGAACAAAAGCTGGAGCCAGCGGCGGATGCCTGCCGCATGGCGGAACATCGCCTCAAATATTGCGGCGAATTCATACGCTCGGCTAAAGCGGCGCGCGGCATGGAAATAAAAAGGTCGCTGATCGTCGGCGGAATGTCGATGGATCTGAAGGGGGCTCTGGACGCGGCATCCGGCGGCGCGCCGGATCTGGCCCACACGGCATCCATCAAGATGCGCCGCTGGATAAACCCGAAGGAAGTGGAAGAAAAACTGAAACTGATGGAAAAGCCGGATTTCACTCCCGCCGACGTCGATCCGCTGCCGCGCCTTGATTACGTATGCAACGCGACATCCGACAGTTTCCGGCGCGTGGTCGGAAACCCGGTAAAAAACATGCTTTCATCCGCCTGGCGGGGAACGCAGCGCGGGTTGGGCGCCGCGGCGCGCGCCGTTCTGCCCGGCCGCCAGCATAACCCCTGATAATTCACCGCCACGCCTTCCTTTTGCCCGATTCTTTCTATATCAATGAAGGCATGAGAAGGTTTTTTGTCATTTTCGCCCTGCTGTTCCTGTTATGCGCGCCCGCCGCGGCAGACAATGAAATGCCCCCGTCGGTGCGCGGCGCGGAGGAATATCTGGACGCGCTGGGCACGGCGAAGGCCCGCTTCCTGCAGACCGCATCGGACGGATCGCAGTTCATCGGCACGTTCTATCTCGACAGGCCGGGAAAGCTGCGCTTCGAATACGACCCTCCGGTAAAGGACTTCATCGTCGCGGACGGCATATTCATCTATTTCTACGATTCCGAATTGAAGGAACAAAGCAACGCCCCCATCGGGCAAACGCTGGCGGATTTCCTGCTGCGCGCCGATCTGAAGCTGTCGGGCGACGTAACGGTCGCCGACGTGAAGCGTGACGGCGGATTGCTGCAGATCACGCTGACGCAGACGAAAGATCCCGGCGCGGGCTCCCTTACGCTCGGGTTTGAGGAAAAGCCGATAAAACTGAAAAAATGGCGGGTAGTCGATCCGCAGGGCGCGGTGACGGAAGTGGAACTGTTCCAGATGGAAACGGATGTAAAGCTGGACAAAAAGCTGTTCGTCTATGCCGATCCAAAAGAAAAGCATCCTTTCAAGGTAAATAACTGATCATGGCGCAGCAGCGGGGGCCTCTTGATTCTCTGATAAAAGCGCTGACGGGGCTGCCGGGGCTGGGGCCGCGTTCGGCGCGGCGCATCGCGCTGCACCTTGTAATGAACAGGGGAAAGGTCATGGAGCCGCTGGTGGCGGCGCTGGAGGAAACAGCGCGCAGCGTGAAAATCTGCAACGCCTGCGGCAATATCGATGTGTGCGATCCATGCCGCATCTGCGCGGACGTCCGGCGGGACGCGCGTTTCCTGTGCGTCGTCGCAGGCGTGGCCGACTTATGGGCGGTGGAGCGCACCGGCGCGTACAAGGGAAAATATCACGTTCTGGGCGGGCTTTTGTCCGCGCTGGACGGTGTGGGGCCGGACGACCTGCGCATCGCCGCCCTGCCCGACAGGGTGCGGAACGCGCAGGCGCAGGAAGTCATCCTGGCCTTAAGCGCAACGGTGGACGGACAGGCAACGGCCCATTATCTGACCGACCGCATGGCATCCGCCATTCCCGGCGTGAAAATATCGCGCCTGGCGCACGGGGTTCCGGTCGGCGGCGAACTGGATTACCTTGATGACGGAACCATCGCCACCGCCCTGAAATCCCGCGCGGCGCTTTAACCGGTTACTCTTTCTCGGAAATATAGAGTGCGCAGTCCGCGCTGACGCGCAGCGCCGCGACATGCGTGTGCTGCTTCACGCGTCCGCCGCCGACAGCGAAATCGTAATAGACGCCCGCAGGAAAATAGTGATCGGACGCCGTTGCCGTCACGCCTGAATCGCCGAACCTGATATAAACCGGGCCGGTAGCGTACAGGCTGACGACGCGCGTATCGGCATTGAATGCGGCCGCATTCCGCGCGGAAGTTATAGTGGCGGCAATGCCGTGCGCGCCACCCGGACGCAAGCGTACGGCCGGAATGACGTTTTCATCGACATCTGTGGGAAGCAAGGTTGGCATTGGTTTATCTCCTTTATCTGGTTGTGAATGAAAAAACGAAAACCCGCCTGTGCAAGGCGGGTTTTCAGATACACGTGTGCTCTTTTGTCAGCTCAGTATGTTCTACAAATGTTCTCTTGTCAAGTTGTGGCGACGGGTGATGTCAGTTCCGGCCCATCGCCGTCATTTTGTCATAAATCACAACATGCTCTGCGTGTACGCAGCCGACCGGAACATCGAGCAGACGAACAGTGACTTCCACGCGTACGCTGTCATTTGCGCACATATCCTGCAGACGGTTCAGCGCCTCGGCAAAGCGGTTGGCGGCTTCCTTCGGCTCGTCTTCATAAATCGGCCTTTGCAACATCAGGCAATATTCGCCCCTGCCCGTCTGGGCGATGATATCGCTTTGCCGGCGCAGGCGCACAAGATATTGCGACAGCTTTGCCGTCGCGTATTCGGCTGCATAGGCGCCGTCCGTCGCTATGATATCGGCATAGTTCTTGATGCCGATGAAAACCATAAAAGAACGCTCCGCATAACGATCTGCGCGGTCGATGGCGGACAGGAACAACTGGTTGAACGCCGACTTTGCGATCACTCCGCCCGCACTGGGAAAATCCTCGGTTTCGTCGCCGATGCGCGCAATCAGACGCGTCAGCCGCGCTGCATTTTCCATGATTTTTTCAAGATGCCCGGCATCCAGAGGTTTTCCCATAACATCATTCGCACCGGCCTTCAGCGCCTCCGTATCGTCCATTTCATGAGACATAATCACAACATAGGGGTAATTCTTGGCGGCGCGCCGGATGCCTAGCACAACAGGCCGCGCATTGTTCAGCGGCGCGGGATCAAACAGAACGGCATCGAATTCTTCGCGCTCGATACGCTCCAGAGCATTGTTTTTGACGGCTTCCTCGACAACCGTATGGCCCCTGCTTTCGAGTTTGGAGCGCACGAGCTGCGTCGTCAGGGAATCTCTGTCAATGACAAGAATTTTCATTGAATATCAAGCCTTTCCATGCAAAAATCGGCAAAACCACTCCGGATCCCGCCTAAGAGTCATTGTGCCATCAGAGAGTTAACAAATCAAAAAAGGCGAACAGCCCCCCGTCTGCTATAGTAAATCATAACCCCCGGGAAATACAGATGCCGTTTGACATCCGGAAAACAGTGGGTTAGACAAGAACACCTCGATTTCCGGGCCCAGATGGCGGAATGGTAGACGCGCAGGTTTCAGGTACCTGTGGTAGCAATACTGTGGAGGTTCGAGTCCTCTTCTGGGCACCATCTCAGATTTCATGTAACCCGCGATGCCTGACCTTGTAAAAACGACAATCCCCGAAGACGGCGTAGGCGTACTGACGCTGGATACGCCGGAAAATTACAATGCGCTTTCGTCATCCATGATCGGCGCGCTGACCGGGGGGCTGAAAGACCTGTCCGCCGACGCGTCCGTGCGGGTCATCATCATCAGGGGCGCCGGCAAAGGGTTTTGCGCCGGACACGACCTGAAGGAAATAGGAAGCAACCGCGACCGCGCCTTTTACGCGAAGCTGGTCGGGAATTGCTGCGAAATGATGCAACTCATCCAGTCCGTGCCGCAGCCGGTGATCGCGCAGGTGCACGGCGCGGCAAGCGCGGCGGGATGTCAGCTGGTCGCGACATGCGACATGGCCGTCGCGGCGGACGACGCGAGATTTTCGACGCCCGGCATTCTGATCGGCCTGTTTTGTTCCACGCCGATGGTTCCCTTAAGCCGCAGCATCGCCCGCAAGCGGGCGATGGAAATGCTGCTGACGGGAGATACAGTGAGCGCGGAGAAAGCGGCGCAGATGGGTCTTATAAATTCCCACGCGTCCGCAACGGAACTGGAGGACGCGGTTATGACGCTGGCGCGTAAAATCGCGGCGAAGCCGCCCTGCATTATCGGCATGGGAAAAAAAGCCTTTTATGAACAGGCCGACCTGCCGGCAGCCGAGGCCTACCGCCGGACGGCGGACGTGATGGTCGAAAACCTGCTGGCCGATGAGGCGCATGAGGGCATTGGCGGCTTTCTGCAGAGAAAACGCCTCTGAATGAAGTAAGGCTGGCCACTTTCAAAATGTTGCGATAAATTAGCGGAATGAGCGTTACCTTACACAAGGGCGACCTGCCCAAAAACATAAGTTTCGGAAAAACCGTGGCCGTGGACACGGAGGCGATGGGTCTGAAGAACGCGCGCGACCGGTTGTGCCTTGCGCAACTGTCGGCGGGGGACGGCACGGCGCATCTGGTGCAGTTTGCGCCCGGCGCATACAGTGCGCCGAACCTGCGGAAAATCCTGGGCGATCCGAAGGTCATGAAAATATTCCATTTCGCCCGTTTCGATTATGCCATCCTGAAACATTACCTTGATATCGAGTCCACGCCGCTTTATTGCACCCGTATCGCGTCGATGATATGCCGGACGTTCACGGACAAGCACGGGCTGCGCGAATTGTGCAAGGAGCTGCTGGGCATTGAAATCAGCAAGCAGCAGCAGGCATCCGACTGGGGCGCGGAAACCCTGACCCAGGAGCAGATTGCCTACGCCGCCAATGACGTGCTTTACCTGCATGCCCTGAAAGAGAAGCTGGATCAGGCGCTTGAGCGCGAGGGGCGGATGGAACTGGCCCGCAGGACGATGGAATTCATCCCGACCCGCGCCGCCCTTGACCTGGCGGGATGGGCGGAAGTTGACATTTTCGCGCATTAACCCCACATTTCCCCGGGCATGAAACCGCTGCAAAAAAAGGATAAAGCAGGAAAAAACGCCGACCTTTCCCACGCTGTGCGCGTGCTGGAAGCGGAGGCCGCCGGACTGCGTGCGCTGGCGGAGAATATCGACAGCGCGTTTTCCCGGGCGGTTGAAGCCGTGCAGGCGATGAAGGACAAAGGGGGCGGCAGGCTGATCGTCGCAGGAATCGGCAAAAGCGGCCATATCGCGCGCAAGATCGCGGCGACGCTGGCATCGACCGGAACGCCGTCTTTTTTCGTCCATCCCGGCGAGGCGAGCCACGGGGATCTGGGCATGGTAACGGAAAACGACGTCGTGCTCCTCCTGTCCTATTCCGGGGAGAGCGCGGAGCTGTCCGACCTTATCCATTACACGCGCCGCTTCGGCGTGAAATTGATCGCCGTCACGGGCGGCGCGGAAAGCACGCTGGGCAAGCACGCCGATATCCTGCTTCTGCTGCCGAAAATGCCGGAAGCATGCCCCAACGGCCTTGCGCCAACGACATCGACCACGATGATGCTGGCATTGGGCGATGCGCTGGCCGTTGCGCTGCTGGAACGCATGGGCCTGACGCCCGAACAGTTCCGCGTCTTCCACCCCGGCGGCAAGCTGGGCCAGAAGCTGAGGACCGTGGCTGACATCATGCAGCCTTTCAAAAACCTTCCTTTCGCGGATGTCGACACGAAAATGGATAAAGCCATCCTGACGATGACGGAGAAAAACCTGGGATGTGTTATCGTCGCGGATGAGGATTCCGGCGCGCTGGCGGGCATCATCACCGACGGCGACCTGAAACGCCATATGTCGGAGAGCCTTCTCGCAAAAACGGCCGGCGAGATCATGAGCAAAAATCCGAAAACAATTGCGCCCGACGCGCTGGCTGCGGAAGCCGTCAATGTCATGACCATGACGCCGGGCCGTTATCTCACCAGTCTGATCGTAATGGACGGAAAAAAGGTATGCGGCCTGATCCGGTTGCAGGATTGCCTGCAGACAGGCGTCGCTTGAGCAGCCTGAAATGAAAAAAAGGAATTCCGCCGGGAAAAGCTTCTGGGACCAGCCCGCAATAAAGCGCGCTCTGCCGGGCAAGGCGTATACGCGCTATGTACGTACATTGCGCCTTTTACTGCCGCTGGCCGCGGCGGGACTGATCGGCCTTTTAATCGCATGGCCGCGCGTGGAGGTCGCTCTCGAGCCTGTTCCGGAGCAAGCCGCCGCGCCCCGGAACATCAAAAAGAACGAGCTGACAAGCCCGCGCTACGAAAGCCAGGATTCGAAGGGCCAGCCCTTCACTATCACGGCGGCGCGGGCCGTACAGAGCGACCAGGACCCCAATGTCGTTGTTCTCGAAAAACCGGCGGCGGATATCTTCCTGAACGGCGGCGCATGGGTGGCCGCGCAGGCGGATCAGGGATTCTACAGGCAGCAGGAAGAAAAACTGCTGTTGCAGGGAAATGTGCGCCTGTTCCACGACCAAGGATATGAGATCAAGACCGGCAAAATTTTGATGCATATCAAATCGCGGGAGGCATGGTCCGACCAGCCGGTCGCCGGGCACGGGCCCACGGGCACGTTAGAGGCCACGGGCCTGACCTTCCAGGGCGGACAGGAAGGCGCAAACAGGGAAAAACTGATTTTTACAGGGCCGGTCAGGCTGGTCCTGAACAGGGTGATAAAAGGATTGTAATGCGTCTTATCCCGGCCATCATAGGAGCGATTATTATTCTGACGCCTGCGCCGGGCCGCGCGCAACCGTCCCCTGCGGATTCTTCAAACGCGCCGCTGGAAATCACCGCCGACGAAACGCTGGAATGGCACCGTGGGGCGCAGCAATATATCGCGCGCGGCAACGTCATTGCGAAACAAGGCGCCGTTGAAATACGCGCCGATATCCTGACTGCCGACTATAGGGAGACGGAGCAATCCTCTTTTGACATTCACCGCCTGACGGCGGACGGGCATGTAACAATATCCTCGCAAGGCAACGCCGCGACCGGCGCAAAGGCCGTGTATGACATCACGGCGGGACGCGCGGTTATGACCGGCGACAACCTGCGCATGACATCGCCGGAACAAACCGTCACAGCCCGCGACAGCTTCGAATATTTCGTCACGGACGGACGCCTGACCGCGAACGGGGACGCAATGGCCGTACGGGCCGATGGAAACTCCCTGCGCGCCGACCGCATCGGCGCCATTTTTGCGCAGGACACAGCCGGGCAAAGACAACTTCATGAACTGGGCGCCGACGGCAACGTCGTTATAAAAACGGCGACGGAAACTCTGTACGGGCGGCAGGGCCGTTACAATGCGGCAACAAATATGGCGGATTTAAGCGGCGGCGTGCGGATCGAGCGCGGACCAAACGTTCTGGAAGGCGAGCGCGCCGAAGTCAATCTCGCGACCAATGTCAGCCGCATGATCGGAAGCCCCGCAACGGGAGGGCGCGTACGCGGCGTGTTTTATCCGGGAAGCGAGAAGAAACCGTCTAAATAAAACAAGAAACCTCAAGGGGCGGGATTTTCATTCATCTGCCTCATGCATGCCCGCAAAAGATCATCATGCCTGGCCATCTCGGTAGGATAAAGCCTTTCCCGCGTTTTCAACAATTCGGCGGCCTGTTCGGGTAAAAGGACATTCCGCTGACACCGGACTTCCAGCGCCCGCCTCTCAGCCGATTCGCGCGCGGGCAAGGTCGGCTCTTCAGGCGTACAACCTCCCAGAATCGCGGTTGCGCACAAAATGCCTGCGGACACCAAACCAAAAACTTTGCAAAATCTTTGACTCATCGATACCCCCGTTTATGTATACATAACATAGTCAATTTTTGGCGACGCGACAACAAAAAATGACATGCCGGCGGCAATCGGCTATAAATCCGGACATGGAAACGAAACCGCCACAGCGTCGCCGCATCAAGTCCATCCCGAAGGGGTTGCAGGCCCGACACCTGTCCAAGAATTATAAAAAGCGGCCTGTCCTGCGCGACGTCAGCGTAGCAGTGCAGCGTGGAGAGGCCGTGGCCCTGCTCGGCCCGAACGGCG
>JACQIJ010000187.1 GCA_016198545.1 Pseudomonadota bacterium | reverse complement strand
TTTTTCCTTGGCTTTTTTGCCAATGGCCTTTTTATCGGCCTCGAACTTTCCTTTTGCGCCACCAGCCATAATCAATCGCTATTTCATATGTTTATAAGTTTGTATAGTATCAGATGCTGTAAAGGTTATTACACTATTCCCGTGGATTTTAAATGGCTACTTATATTTTTCGCCGCCTTTTACTAATGCTCCCGACAATCCTCGGGATTATGATTATTAACTTCACCATCATACAGTTTGTGCCCGGCGGACCGGTTGAGCGCATGATTGCGCAACTTCAAGGACATAATGCGGGGGCAACTGCCCGTTTTTCAGGCGGCGGGAACGCCGACATGGCAATGGACGCAATGCCACAGGCCACAGGACAAAGCAGCAAATACCGGGGAGCCCAGGGACTCGACCCCGAATTCATCGCCGAACTGGAGACGCTTTACGGGTTCGACAAGCCCGCCCCTGCCAGATTCTGGCAGATGCTGACCAGCTATCTGCGCTTTGATCTCGGCGAAAGTTATTACCGGGATATCGGCGTTCTCGAACTCGTACTGGAAAAAATGCCGGTTTCAATTTCGCTGGGCCTCTGGTCAACTCTGATTATCTATCTCATTTCCATTCCTCTGGGCATAAGGAAAGCCGTCAAGGACGGACAGGCGTTTGACGTTTGGTCGAGCGCCGCCGTATTCATCGGTTACGCCATTCCATCCTTCATGTTCGCTATCCTATTGATTATCGTTTTTGCCGGCGGGCGGTATTTCGATTTATTCCCGCTGCGCGGGCTTGTGTCGGAAAACTGGCGGGAGATGACTTTTCTGCGCCTGACTCTCGATTATTTCTGGCACATGACGCTGCCGATCTGCGCAATGATCATCAGCGGCTTCGCCAGCCTGACGATGCTGACGAAAAATTCCTTCCTTGATGAAATCGGAAAACAATATGTTTTGACGGCGCGGGCAAAAGGACTCCCCGAAAAGCGCGTCCTGTACGGCCACATATTCCGCAATGCGATGCTGATCGTCATCGCGGGGTTCCCCAGCGCCTTCATATCGATTTTCTTTACCGGCGCCCTTCTGATCGAGGTTATTTTCAGCCTCGACGGATTGGGCCTGCTGGGCTATGAATCCGTTATCAACCGCGATTATCCGGTCGTCCTGGGAACGCTGTATATTTTTGCGCTGATGGGGCTGATCATGACTCTTGTGCGGGACATCGTTTACGTTATGGTCGACCCGCGCATCGACTTCGAAAGCCGTGGCGCATAGACGCCACAAAGAACAATCTCATTTCCCGGCGCTATGCACTACAGACTGCACTGCTGACCTCCAGCCTCCATACAAACCTGTACGCGTCTGCGGATCCATGTGAGGATCGAACCTCCTGGCGGCGGCCCATGATTTCCCGACATCATCCAGACCCGAATAAACGCCTACCTGAAGCCCCGCAAGATAGGCTGAGCCCAAAGCCGTTGTCTCAGTAACTCTGGGAACTTCCACGGCAATATCGAGCATATCCGCAATGAACTGGCAGACGAAGCCGTTGGCGACCAACCCGCCATCGGCGCGGATTACTTCCGGCGTGCGCCCCGTATCCGCCTTCATGGCTTCCATGAGATCCATGGTCTGATAGGCCTGCGCTTCCAGAGCGGCGCGCACTATATGCGCTGCGCTGCTTTCCCGCGTTAGTCCGGATATGGAGGCGCGCGCGTGCGGATTCCAGTACGGCGCTCCCAGCCCCGTAAAAGCCGGAACGAAATAAACGCCGTTACTGTCATGAACAGAGGCCGCGATTCCTTCGCTTTCGCGCGCATCCGCAAACAGCTTCAGGCTATCGCGCAGCCATTGAACGGCTGCGCCGGCAATAAAAATGGATCCTTCAATCGCGTAAGTCGTCTTACCGTCAAAGCGATAGGCAGGCGTCGTCAATAGCCGGTTTTTTGATTCCCGGAATTCGTCTCCTATATTCATCAGCGCAAAACAGCCTGTGCCGTAAGTAGACTTGACCATCCCTTCGTTAAAACATGCCTGGCCTATGAGGGCGGCCTGCTGATCCCCCGCCATGCCGCCGATTTTTAAGGATTTCCCAAGGACTGTCTCCGTACCAAAATCCGCCGCGTTGTCTTTTACTTCGGGTAAAACGGCCCTGGGGATATTCAGAATTCTCAGCAGGTCATCATCCCATTGCTGCGTCCTGATATTAAACATCAGCGTCCGCGAAGCATTCGTTGCGTCCGTCGCATGAACTTTCCCGCCCGTCAGATTCCAGAGCAGCCACGTATCGACCGTACCGAAGGCAATATCCCCATTTTCCGCCCGCTTTCGCACGCCTTCAACATTATCGAGAATCCATGAGATTTTCGTGCCGGAAAAATAAGGATCGAGCAGAAGCCCCGTCCTGGCCCGCACCCTGTCCTCATGCCCCGTCGCCCGGAGCTTTTCGCACAGCGGCGCCGTACGGCGATCCTGCCAGACGATGGCGTTATAGACGGGCCTGCCCGTTTTCCTGTCCCATAAAATTGCGGTTTCGCGTTGGTTCGCAATGCCTATCGCTGCGGCATCGCCTTTCCTGAGAACTTCGCTGCAGGCCCACAGCGTGTCATTCCAGATATCGACGGGATCCTGTTCCACCCACCCCTTATGGGGGTAATGAAGCTTCAGTTCCTTCTGACGCATGGCGAGAACATCGCCCGCCGATGAAAACAGTATGGCGCGCGTGCTGGTCGTGCCCTGATCGATGGCAAGAAGATTCGCACCTTTCATGTTCCGAAAAGCCTCCTCATGGCGTTTGGGAGCGCATGCTCGAGGTTTTTGACAGTTTCCGGCGACGCATGAAGCCCCATTTTCGTCCGCCGCCACAATATATCCTCGACGG
>JACQIJ010000208.1 GCA_016198545.1 Pseudomonadota bacterium | reverse complement strand
GTATATATCAGTGCGTAGGGAAGGAAGGGAACAATGACCCATATTGACGATGCAGACACGAAAAGAGCCAACCTCCGTTATATTCGCACGGCCATGAACGAGCCGATGCTGGAGCGCGGGCATGAGCTGGCCCTCGCCCGCCGCTGGCAAAAAAGGAAGGATAAAAAGGCGCTGCACGAACTTGTGCGCTCCTATACGCGGCTTGTCGTCGCCATAGCTTCCAGGTTCCGTCATTACGGCCTGCCGATGGGCGATCTTATACAGGAAGGCAATATCGGTCTGATGCAGGCGGCGGAAAAGTTTGATCCGGCGCGCGAATTGCGGTTTTCGACCTATGCGACGTGGTGGATACGCGCAGCCGTGCAGGATTACGTTCTGCGCAACTGGTCGATCGTCCGCACGGGAACGACGTCCGCGCAAAAATCGCTGTTCTTCAACCTGCGCCGCCTGCGCGCGAAAATTGAAAACCGGAAGGAACGCGAAGGACTTGATGAAAAGGACGTGCGGGCTATCGCAAAAGAGTTGAACGTTAACGCCACCGATGTGCGGCATATGGAAGGCCGCCTGTCGGGAGTAGATCAGTCCCTGAACGCGACGATCGGAGAGAACGGCGAGGACGAATGGCAAAGCCTTCTGCCCGACAGCCGCCCGAACCCGGAAGACATCGTGGTCGGCATGAAAGATGCCGCCGCGCGGACGAAATGGCTGAACGAGGCTCTGAGAGAACTGAGCGAACGCGAACGCAAGATCATCAGGCAAAGACACCTGAGCGATGAAACCGTAACGCTCGAAGATCTCGGCAAACAGCTGGGCGTCAGCAAAGAGCGCATCCGCCAACTGGAAAGCCGCGCTATGGAGAAAATGCGCGTGTCCTTAAGCCGCAGCGCAGGCGGGTTTGAAGGATTGGGGATAAGCAGATAGGCATCCTAACCAGAAACGATCTTGTACTTCTTCCCCGCCTGAACCTGTTCACCCGGCTTCATGCCATTGAGGACGCGGAAACGATCCTCGCGTGCAGTTTCAAACGGCATGCGGGCCGCAAGGGATGATGCCGTATCGCCGGCCTTTGCCGTCACTATGCGCAACTTCCACGGCTGGATATCGCGTTTCTCAGCCGCCGTCATCGGACGCAGACTGTAGGTGGCGCGCTTCAGATCTTCAACCATCCCGGCGTCCGCGCCGCGCGGATAGGCCATCTGGAACCTGAAGAAGCGATCCGGCCCCCAAGCCACGGCCACGAGCCTTATCGTCATCGGCTGGCCGCTGACCGTTCCGGCGAAAGAGGCTGTCGCGGCGCGCCTGCCGTTGATCTCAATCGATTCCATATCCGCCGCAAGCTGTTCTTTCAGCCATGCCTGCGCGATGTAGCTTGCCGGATCAAGCCCGCCCTTGTTGCCTGCGGCATCGAAAACTATAACGCCGCCGGATTTCGACGTCGCCACAACGTTTTCAGGCTGGTTGTGAATCGTGAACCCCTGCGGCACGGCAAACGTGAAATCCATGCCGGGATGATAGAATGACTGCCCGCGCACAAGCCCCTGCTTCGCGCTGTCGCCGTACATCATCCCGTCTATGACGCTCAGATAGGCGTCGCGGCCGGCCTCCGCCTGTCCTTTCGGATATTGCGCCGAAACGGCGATGGCCTGACTGACGCGCTCCTCGGTGCGCGGGTGCGTAGAAAAGTAATTGAATGCCGATCCGCCGTTTTTACCTTCCAGCCGCGCATCGAGATCCGTCTGCGCACCAAGACTTTGCAGGAAAGAGGCCATCGCCATAGTATCGTATCCCGCCCGGTGCAGGTAGCGTATGCCAAGATCATCGGCCTGATGCTCCTGTCCCCGCGAGTATGACTTTATATATAAATCCGAACCGACCCCCGCCGCGCGCGCCGCTTCGCCGCTGTTGGTAGCAGCGGCAACGGCAATAGCCCCCAGCGTCGCGAGCATGCCGTGGGAATAGCGCTCAGCCGAATGGCGGCCGGTAATATGCCCCACTTCATGCCCCAATACGCCCGCCAGCTCCGCTTCGCTGTTCGCCTGCGCCAGAAGGCCGCGGGACACGTACACATAACCGCCCGGCAGCGCAAAGGCATTCACCATCGGCGTATCCAGCACATAGAATTTGTAAGCGACGTCGGCACGCTCGGTATTGGCGGCGACGCGGCGGCCTACCTTGTTCACATAGACCTGAAGCGGGTCGCCCGGGAGTGGCGCTCCGAACATTTTTATGACTTTTTCATGCTCGGCCTCGCCGACGCTGGCTTCCTGCTGCGGGGACATAAGCGCGGTAAACTGTTGCTCGCCGGTGGCCGGGTTAGTGCTGCAGGCCGCCAGGAGCATGGCCGCAAACAAGGCCTTGCCAAACATACGCAAAGAAGTCCAATCTGTATTCATCATGGGACGGATAATAGTTTCATTTTTAGTTTTTTCCAGCCTTTTTATGCCGGCAGCGATGGCAGAACCGCTAAAAGAGCAACCTTCCATCATGCAAAGGGGGCATGTAACCGTCACGCCGCCCCCTGCCCTGCTCGATAAAGGCTGGCGCACCGGTCCCGCGCAACAGGAAAAGATGGAGCAGCAGCCGGACAATGTTACCGACATGCGCCGCATCGGCCCCGGCCAGCCTTCTTACGGCATCAATCCCGGCCTTGCAAAATCCGGAGACAAAGGAGAGGAAACCTCCGCAGATCCGGAACCGATCACGGGCAACTTCGCTGAAATGCGGCAGATGGACACGGCAGGCGTGGATCAGGTTATAGACCCCTTGCGCATCAGCCTGAAGGATGGGCGCATCGTGCAGCTGACCGGCATAGATATCCCCGGCCTTAGCGCCGGCAACCCGGATGAAACAGGCGATATCGCCTTTGCCGCTTTCAGCTTTCTTCAAAACAAACTCGCAAACAAACAGGTACGCCTGTACCAGACAAAAAACTCAAAGGAAGGCCGCACAAACCGCATGGGATATCACCTTGCGCATCTCGCCTTGAGCGGCGACAAGGGAGAGTGGGCGCAGGGGACCCTGCTGGCGGCAGGCCTTGCGCGCGTCAGGCCATCGGAACGAAACCCGGAAATGGCGTCGCAGATGCTGGCGCTTGAGGAAAAAGCCCGGCGGGGGAAAAAGGGCCTGTGGGCCGATCCGCGCTACGCAGCCCTGACCCCCGAAACGGCCATGCGGAGCCTGAATGATTGGGGCGTAGTCGAAGGAACGGTCCATGCGACCGCTATGAACAATAATACGATCTACCTGAATTTCGGCGCCGACTGGAAAAGCGACTTTACCGTAGGAATTGAACCGGGCGTACGAAAGAAACTGGCTGCCGGCGGCATGGATCCTCTTTCGCTCGGGGGCCGGAACATACGGATTCACGGCTGGATTCGCGATTATAATGGGCCGTTTATTGACCTGTTGTCTCCTGCATGGATAGAAATATTGACGGATAACGCCTCTGAGAATAAAAAGGGTGGCGAACAAGCGGAAAGCCAATGAACTTTAAAACACTCCACGACTTCGAACTCAAGGGAAAAAGGGTTCTGCTGCGCGCCGACCTGAATGTTCCCATTGACGACGACTACAATGTCACGGACACAACACGCATCGACCGCCTGAAGCCGACGATAGACGCGCTCAGGAACAAAGGGGCGCGGATCGTCGTCATGTCGCACTTCGGCCGCCCGAAAGGCGAGAGGCGGAAGGCCTATTCCCTGCAATTCATCCTTCCTTTCCTTAGGAAAAGCTGGGGCGTTGATGTCGCCTTCACCGATGACTGCATCGGCCCCGCCGCCGCCGGATTGGGCCAATCCCTTAGGGAAGGACAGGTGGGGCTTCTTGAGAATTTGCGCTTCTACAAAGGCGAAGAGGAAAATGACGAAAGTTTCGTGAAGGAACTGGCGAAGCTGGGAGACATATATATAAATGATGCTTTTTCCGCCGCACACCGCGCCCATGCCTCCACCGAAGGACTGGCGCATGCCCTGCCGGCGGGCGCCGGGCTTTTGATGAGCGATGAGCTGAACGCGCTTGGCGAAGCCCTCGACAAGCCGCAGCGCCCCCTGATCGCCATCGTCGGCGGCGCAAAGATTTCCACAAAGCTCGAGCTGCTCGGCAATCTCCTCCCCCGTGTCAACATGCTGGCGCTGGGCGGCGGCATGGCCAATACATTCCTGGCGGCGCAGGGTATCGATATAAGATCCTCTCTCTGCGAAACCGATATGATCGAAAAGGCCCGCGAAATATCGGCGGAAGCGGAAAAATCCGGCTGCAAGATTATTCTTCCCGTCGATGCGGCCGTTGATTCCGTCATGCAGGAGAAAGGCGTCCCCCCCGATACATGCGACGTCACCAACATACCTGCCGGCCAGATGATCCTGGATATAGGCCCGAAGACAGTCGCGATCCTGAAAGAAGCTGTCGGCAAATGCAAAACTGTCGTCTGGAATGGGCCGATGGGCGCCTTTGAAATCAAGCCGTTCGACCGCGGGACCGTCAAGCTGGCTCAGTTCGTCGCGGAGCTCACGGAACAGAAGAAGATAAAATCCGTCGCCGGGGGCGGCGATACCGTGGCCGCGCTTGAACAAGCAGGCGTAGCGGACAAATTCAGCTATGTTTCGACGGCCGGCGGCGCGTTCCTGGAATGGCTGGAGGGAAAGACCCTGCCCGGCGTCGCGGCCCTTATGGATGAAAAGAAAGCCGCCTGATAATCAGTGGGATGTCCGGCGGGATGATTCGCGCGCAACGACGCGCTGGGCGATCGCAGGCTTGACGCGATCGAAATACATCAGTATCTCCAGCATATCCTTGTGATTCACAATGCGCTCTTTTGTACGCATGCGATGCGACATGAGGTAGATTCGGGAAAAATCCGCTTTCTGGATTCCGAATGCGCGGCAAGCGATCGCCAGCCCCTTCGGACAGGACTGTTTCATGAAATCATGAATGCGCAGAGCCGTAAGGCCGGTGTACTGCGCAAACATCGCGATGAATTCCGGCAGATTGCCGCTCTGCAGCTTTTCCAGCATCGTCTGCAGGTTCAGCATGCCAAGCTCCGCCAGCTTGCGGGCTTCAGCCAGCATGGAATCGGTTGGAAGAAACTCTGAGCGCGCGCCATCGACAAAATCAATTATAATGCTGTTGAGCGCATTGACCGCCCTGTCATTGATTTCTCTATGCCGGGAGCGGATATAGGCTTTGATTTCCTCTCCTACATAGCTGTACAGAACGCGCGCCACGCTCGGCGGCACTTCCCTGCGCATCAGTAACGGTTTTGCGATCGCATCGCTGTTTGTCGCCATGCGCGTCAGAACGCCGATGGCGTGCTGCGTCAGGGTAATGCGTTCATTCTCCGACAAAACGATGGCCGTGATTTCATCTTTCGTATCGGCCAGAATGTCTATAACCTGCGCTGAAAGGTTTTTACGGTCCGCAACGGCCTGCCAATACTTCGATCCCTGCGAGCGGATGATATAAATCAGATCCAGATCGTTCAGGACCGGGCTTTTGCTCAGAACCGGCGCAGCTATTTCAATTTCCTCGTTGGCAAGCTGCAGTATCAGCCGTAAAGGCGCATTGTCGATTGAACAAAGACGATCGGCCAGCGCCTGCCTTAAATCCTTTTCGGCCTGCCTTGTCAGCGTGACAAGAACATCCGTCAGAAGTTCCTTTTCATGGGCCGACAAATCGGCATCCAGCAGATTGGCGACGGCGCCCGTCAGTTCCACGCGGGCCAGCGGCCGCTTGTCGTTTGCCAGACTGTAAAGCTTGTGGCTCTCATACAGTTGTACGAGCATCGGCGCGATATGCGGCGATTTATTGAACAGCCTTAGATCCATTATATTGATCACTCCTCACCTCGTGTCATTATCCGTTATCCCAGCCCTCTCATGACCCCGTAAAAGACAAACTCTTGTTTTTTTATCTTTTGCGGAAGAGAAACAGGCCGGACAGACCCTTGCGGATCCAGGACTAGACACATGTTCCCCACACACAGCACCTGTATACAGGCAATTCCTTACCATAAGGTTAACACGGAACGGTTATTATTCAGTTAACCCTCAAAACTGACCTGAAAGCATTTCTTAAGCTTTACGCGTTATGATAGTTTATAGGGGTGCAAGACACATTGGAGGCTATGTAAATGGTTGGTCCGGTTAGCAATTCAGTACAATCCACAACGGCAAACCCTTTCCAGCAACAGCGTGAAGAAGAAACGCGAAAAGCTGAAAAGAAAAACGAAGCAGAAAGCTCACGCGCGGAGTCCGCTTCCGCAACGCAAAAAAATGAAGCAACGCAGGAAGTACGCGCCTCCTCAGAAAACGATAACGAGGAAAAGCAATCCGACAGCCGTCGGCGCGGCACAAAACTGGATATAACCGTATAAACAACAGAATTATCCCGTCAGGAACGAAAAAAAACAGTGCCGATGCGCTGTTTTTTTCTTATGGACACACGCCTTATTCGGGCCTATTTTTGCTTCATGCAGGACAAGAAAAAAGAGCCTTGGGACCAATACGGAGCCTATCTGCACCTGGATAAAATCCTTGATGCGCAGAGGCCCTGGAGCAATGAAGCGGGAAAGCCTGCGCATGATGAAATGCTCTTTATAATCTTCCACCAGGTTTACGAACTGTGGTTCAAGCAAATCCTTTTTGAGCTGGATGACGTGTGCGCCCGCATGTCCGGCAAAACTCTGGATGACCGCGACCTTCTGCCGGTTCTGAAGCATCTCGATCGCATCGTCAGCATCATGCGCATTCTGGTGAAACAGCTCGATGTGCTGGAAACCATGACCAACCAGGACTTCACCGATTTCCGAGAATACCTGAAGACGGCATCCGGATTTCAGAGCGGGCAATTCCGCCTGATCGAAACGCGGCTGGGCCTGCGCCGCGAAGACAGGCTGCGGGTGTTCCACGGGCAGTTCGACGATAATCTGTGCCCGGCCAGCCGCAAGACGATAAAGGAAACGGAGCAAACCCCGTCCCTGTTCGATCTGGTCGATCGCTGGCTGTCCCGTACGCCGTTCATCGAAAAAAGCGGCTATAAATTCTGGGAATCCTACCGCGAGGCCGTCTACAAAATCCTTGATGAGAGAAAGAAAGCGGCGAACGACAATCTCGATCCGGAAGCGCTAAAAGCGGAACTGGAGGCCATCGATAAAAACCGTAAAAAGTTCGACGGGATTTTTGACCCCGAGGAGCACAAAAAGGGACACTGGCGCATGTCATGGCGCGCGCTTCAGGCGGGCCTGTTCATTACCGTTTACCGCAACGAGCCTGCCTTGCAGATACCGTTCCGCCTGCTGTCCCTTATCATGGACATCGACGAGTTATTCGCACTGTGGCGTTACCGCCACGCCCTGATGACGCAGCGCATGGTCGGCTTTTCGATGGGAACCGGTGGTTCGGCGGGGTACGGATACCTCATGCAGACATTGGAAAAACACCGTATATTCACGGATCTGTTCGGACTTTCCACATATCTCATACCGCAGCGCGCGTTGCCGCCCCTGCCGGATGAAATCTCCGGCGAGATGGGATACAGCTACGCAAAACAGCGGTAATCAGTCCGCGAAGGACAGAAGCGACGTATCGAGATCCCGCAAGGCATCCTTATTGGAAGAATCTCCCATCTTGTACTGCTTTATTTTCAGTTTCAGATCGGCGGGCTGGTCCGAATGCGATAACGCTATCTCTTCGGTAATCAGCTTCTCGGCATAAAGACGCATCAGCGACTGATCGAACGTGCACATGCCCATTTGGTTGTTCTGGGCCATGACGTCGCGGATCTTCGAAATTTCGCCGGAGTGTATCAGTTCGCGGACAAGCCCCTGGTTCAGCATAACCTCGATGGCCGGGACAAGCCCCCCTTTTGTGGACGGCACCAGACGCTGCGAAATAATCGCCTTCAGATTGGTCGAGAGGCTCAAACGTATCTGGCTTGAATACTCCTCGGGAAACATGTTCACGACGCGCTCAATGGACTGATAGGCATTTGATGTATGCAACGTCGAAAGGCACAGATGACCCGTTTCCGAAGCCATAATCGCCTGCTCCATGACCTCGCGGTCGCGTATTTCGCCGACCAGAATGACATCAGGGCGCTGCCGCAGGGAGTTTTTCAGCGCGATAGCGTATGAATCCGTATCGACGCCCACTTCGCGCTGCGTGACAACGCACTTCTTATGATCATGAAAATACTCAATAGGATCTTCGATCGTTATGATATGACCCGCATCATTCTGATTCCGGTAATTTATAACAGATGCCAGAGTCGTCGATTTACCGGCCCCGGTCATGCCCGTGACGAGTATAAGACCCCTTTTTTCCAAAGCCAGCTTTTCCAGCAGAACGGGAAGGCGCAGATCGCCAAAGCTGGGAATTTTTGAAACGATGCGTCGTATGACAAGAGCCGGGTTTTGCCGCTGGCGCAGAACATTTATCCTGTACCGTCCGAATTTTCCTACATCCAGAGATGTGTTCAGTTCCATCTTCGTGTCAAACTCGCGGCGCTGCCTTCCGGTCAGAACCGTCGACAAAAATTCATTGATTTCCTCGACGCTCAGAGAATCTTTTCTGAGGTTCTCAAGCGTCGATTCAACGCGGATCGCAGGAGGGTAGCCGACCGTCAGATACAGGTCGCTCGCCTTGCGGGCATTCATGGCATTAAAATACTCAAGTATAACTGGCGTCGATTTCAAAATGAATACCCCTCGTCCTGCTTGCCGCCTGTATTGCCGCCCTGATCTTCAAAACCGCCGCCGTGGAACTTCGGACTTTTCTCCGGGCTTTCGTCCATGCGCCCGCCGCCCAGAGCCGCCGAGGCGATGTCGTCGTCGCGATCTCCTTCCTCATCCGTCGTCCGCATAAGGGCCGTCCGCGCTTCCTCGCGATTGATAAGGCCCTGCTCCAGAAGGTTATTAATAGCCTCTTCCATCGTAATCATTCCGTAGCGGGATCCGGTTTGAATCATGGAATATAACTGCGCCACCTGGTTTTCACGGATAAGGTTGCGCACGGCGTTCGTACCCACAAGAACCTCGAATGCGGCCACCCGGCCTGCGCCATCTGCGCGCCTTAAGAGCGTCTGCGCTACAACGCCCTGCAGAGAACTCGCCAGCATGGCGCGCACCATCTCCTTGTCTCCTGTCGGAAATACGTCGATAATGCGGTCAATCGTCTTGTACGCGGAATTCGAGTGCAGCGTGCCAAACACAAGGTGTCCCGTTTCCGCCGCCGTCAGCGCAAGCGAGATCGTTTCATAATCGCGCATCTCGCCCACCAGAATGACATCGGGATCTTCCCGCAGAGAGCTTCTCAGCGCCTTTGCAAAAGATTTCGTATCGGAGCCGATCTCCCGGTGGTTGACGAGGCTTTTCTTCGATGAATGGAAAAATTCGACCGGGTCCTCGATGGTGACGATGTGCAGCGCCATCGTATCGTTAATGTGATTAATCATCGACGCAAGCGATGTCGATTTACCGCTGCCTGTTGGTCCGGTAACAAGGACAAGGCCTTTTTCAAGCTCCGCGAACCGTCGCATGATAGGCGGAAGTTCCAGTTCTTCCATCGTCGGAATAAGGGACGGAATGCTCCGGAACACCGCAGCCGTTCCCGTCCGCGTCGTAAAAATATTGACCCTGAAGCGCGCTTTTTCGCCAAAGGCCACGGCAAAGTCCAGCTCGAAATCCCTTTCGAAATCGGCGCGCTGGTCCTCTGTCATCACGGAATACAGCATCGACCGTATCTCGTCGCTCTTCAGCGGATCCCCCTTGACCCGCTTCAGTTCGCCATGAACGCGGATGATAGGCTGATTATTCGGGCTGAGATGCAAGTCCGATGCGTTGTTCTGGGTCGTAAACGCCAGTAATTGTGTAATATCCACTGTCCCCTCCAGATCCGGCTTGATGAAAAGATTCGGAAAAACCAGGCCCTGAGTATATTTTTAGCCCGAAATTACAAACAAAAAGTAAACGCTATCAATAATCTAGCAAATAAAAGCCAAAAATTACATCCCTATCAAACTGGTAAAGGGGGTGTTTTTCAGAACTATGCATATGTAAAGCCCAAAAATTATTGCCGGGCCAAATGGAAACAATCGGCGTCCGGTTTTCATCTGCCATAAAGCTCCAAAAACTATGCCAAAAAAGCCAGAGTAAATAAAAAATGCCGGCAGCAGCTCCACGCCAAGCCACACCCCTGCCGTGCCGAAAAACTTTATGTCGCCCATGCCCAGAACATCCCCCTTCAGAATGCGGGAAAGAATAAACCCCGTCATCCATGCTATCCCTGCATAGACCGCGGCCCCCATAAGAGACCGCGGCAAGGATCCGGTCGTAAAGTCATTCAGAAAGTTTCCGTACCCTTCCGAATAAAAGAAAAACAGGAAGCCCATCAGAAAAAGCGGAAATACAAGCTGATCAGGTAAAACCATGTGTTCGAGATCGATTGCTATCAATGCGGCAAAAAAGGGAATCGCCGCCATAATGATGAAGGTTTCCGGGGTGAAGCCCCATGAGGCATAGGCCCCAAGCGCGCCGGCAAGAACGCCTGCCTCTATCAGAGGATAGACCCAGCCGATGGCAACACCGCAATAACGGCACTTCCCGCGTAAAAACAGCCACGACAAAAGAGGAACGAGATCCGGAACCTTTAACGTAACGCCGCAGGACGGGCATGACGACCTTTCAAAGGTATGCCCTTCCTTCCGCCATTTCGCAAATGTCCATGGAACGCCGCGCGGAACGCGCCAAGCCAACGCCGTGGAAAAACTTCCAAACGACAGAGCCAGGATGATAACAATGGCCAGTTCAAGGATGCCGTATGCCTGTGCCACGAAGGGATCCGTCAGCGCCGGCGCAGCACGGAAAGGCGATCATAAATCTGGTCGCGCGAAACCGTTCGTCCGCCGCCGTAAACGCTGTCAATCTCCAGGGCCTGCTCATAGAACCTTACAGCATCCGCCGACCTTCCCATGCGATCGGCCACGACGCCCATATTGAACTGGTGCTGGGCATTCTGCGGCTCGATGCTGGCGGCGACGCCCAGATAGCGCAAGGCATCGTCATAGTGCCCGAGATCAGCCTGCGTCAATCCTATCTGCGCCGCAACGCCGGGGTGACCCGGATGTTTGTCAAAGAGGTTCAGCAAGCGCCTCAACGCCACTTCGGGATACTGTTGCCGCAACAAGCCAAGCATATTGACCAACGCATCGGCATTGTCCTTGTCAACATCAAGGAGCTCTTCATAGGAACGCAGCGCGGTTTCCGGCCTTCCGGAATTCTGATAGGCCACAGCGCGCCCCATCAATACACGCGGATCGCGCCTGTTTTTCTCATACAGCTGGTCAAACATTTCGGCGGCGGCCTCATAGCGACCCAACTTGAGCGCCCGGTTCGCCGCAGCAACCAGGGCATCCTCGCTCTTCTCGCTGCCTGTTTTCCGGGCCACTACGAACTTCGACGCCGGCTCCATGACCGGATCGGCCTTGCGGGGACCGATGGAAGCCATTGGCCCCGAAGGAACGTTCTTTGTGGAATCATAATAAATATCGGCGCCAGAAGGCATCGCGACAGCAGGAGGAACAATGGATTCCATAGGCGTCGTTGAGGACGGAGAAGGTACGCCTCCTCTCCCGACAACGCCGGACTCGGCTCCGCCCCCCTGTATCTGCGAAGCGGCCTGCCCGCCTGCGCCCAGAACGTCAGGCAAATCTTCTACGGGAGGTTCGGCGACAACTTCCTGCACCGGCTCCTGCACTTGCGGAAATTCAGGAGACGGCTGTTCCACATCCGGAACGACGGGGGCGGCATCCTGCGTTGCTTCAGGCGGCGCCGCATCGGCAACTTGCATCGCCGGCTCAGCCGGTTCAGGCGCTGACACCGTATCCGGCGCAGGCTGGTCCGCGGCCGGAGGGGCCGCTTCCGGGACATCCGCCAAAACCGACGGAGGAGAAGAGGAAACAACCGGCTGCTCTGTCTCAACGGAGGATGGAACCCCAAAATCAGGAATATCAGGCATTGCCATATGGGGGTCCGCAGG
>JACQIJ010000193.1 GCA_016198545.1 Pseudomonadota bacterium | reverse complement strand
TCCTGAAAGGCGCGCATGATGAAATAGACCCCGATGCGGTTGGCGATGAATCCCGGTTTGTCCTTGCAGTCCAGCACGAGCTTGCCGCATTTGTTGCTGAACAGGTCGCATACGGCGGAGAAGGAGTTGTAATCGACTTCGGGGCCTCTGACGACTTCGACCAGATCCATGAACCGTACGGGGTTGAATGGATGGAGGATCAGGAAATCCCGTTTTTGTTCAGGCGTCATGTCGGCGACGAGTTTTTCCCTCAGCAAAGTGGATGTCGTGGATCCGACGATGGTTCCCGGCCGCACGGCGGCAAAAACTTTTTTATAGACGGGTTTTTTCCACGCCAGAACGTCCGGAATGGATTCTATGACGAGATCGGCTTCCTTCGCGAACCGCGCCAGATCGTCCTCGGTATTCCCGTAGGCGATGCGGTCGGCATAATAGGGATGCAGCAATGCGCCGTTGATGGGATCCTTCGCCGGATTCGAGGATGCCTTGCGCATATCTGCGACTTTCTGTTTGGCGATATCGTTGCGGTCTTTTTCCGGATCCTTCGACGGTATGTCGATCAGGTAGACCTGCAAACCGGCATTTGCCAGTATGGCCGCGGTTCCGCCGCCGACCGTTCCGGCCCCGATAACGAGAGCTTTTTTGATTTCCTTTTTCATGGCTGCAAGCCTTTCTTCTGTTTACTGTGGGCGCGGCGCCGGCGCGTCTATGGTATAGTCCGGGTTTTCTCCGATAATGCACATGCCCTGTCCCAGCCCCACGCACATCATGGCAGCGCCGTAACGCCAGCCTTCGCGTTTCAGGATTCTCATCATGTGGCCGACAAGGCGCGCGCCGGATCCGCCCAACGGGTGTCCGATGCCGGTTGCGCCGCCGTCGATATTGACGATGTCCATATTGACATCCATGCCCATGTTGCGGCCTTCGAGGAGGCAGGTCATGGTCTGATAGCAGAACGCCTCATTACTTTCGATGCACTGTATCTGGTGCGCCTGCAGCCCCGCGCGCTCCAGCGCCTTTTCAAAGGCGAAGAGGGGGCCGATGCCCATAACATGCGGGGAAACGCCTGCGCCGGCGGTGGCAATGATACGGCCCAGAACGGGAAGGCTGTTCGCGCGCGCGTAGCTTTCCATCGACATCAAGCCCATAGCCGCGCCGTCGTTTGTCGGAGACGCCGTGGCGGCCGTAATCGTGCCGCCGTTCTTTTCCGAAAAGAACGCAAGATTAAGCTCTTTCATTTTATCAAGGGACGTATCTTCCTTTACGCAATCGTCATGATCCAGCCCGTCGATCGGGATGATTTCATCCTTGAAGCGCCCTGCCAGTTGAGCGGCATGGGCTTTTTGGTGCGATTTCAGCGCGAATTCTTCCTGCATTTTCCGCGAAATTTCCTGATACTCGCGCAGGTTTTCCGCCGTAACGCCCATGTTGGCAAAGGCGGGGTCGTTCGCTTCGAACATGGGGACGTCTATATAGGTGTTCGCGCCACCCATCGGTACGCGGCTCATTGACTGCACGCCGCCGACCAGAACGATTTTTGCGTTGCCGCGGACCAGATCGCCGGCGGCCATATCAATCGTGCGCATAGACGAAGCGCAGAACTTATCCACGGAATCGCCCTGCACCGTGACGGGCAGATTGCTGTCGGGCCGTATGGCGATGACCCGGCCCAGGCACATGCCCTGTTCGCCTTCCTGATGCACGACGCCCAGGATATTGCTTTCTATGTCGTGCGGGTTTGCGCCCGTGCGCTCGAGAAGAGATCGCACAAGAGGCGCAACCAGATCTCCTGGCGAAAGATGCGCCAGGCGGCCGATTTTATTGTCGTCGGTCGATTTCGGCGTGAAGACGGGTTTGGTGAAGGCTGTCACGGCATCGGCCCTGCTGGCGCCTGCCTTCATGGCCGCTTTTACCTGATTGTCGAACCACTCCTGGCCCATAACATCGCGCGCGGACAGTCTCTGCGGCGACCGAGATGCCTGCGCAAACGGCGTCCTGACAAGGTCGATGATGACAGGATAATCTTTTTCTGATGTTGTCATGGTTTTTCTCTCCTTTAAAATTAAACGGGTCTCGGTTGTTTTAAATTGTTTGCGCCGGTTGTCGCGTGCTCCCGGTCGTATTTCTCTCGTTCCTCGGTCTGGAGCTGGTTCCAGTTAGGCTTCTTCGTTCTCGGATTTACCGGCAGTTTTTCCGTGACAAAGTCGATATGTTTGGGAACCTGGATGGGGGCAACCCTCTCTTTCAGATATTGCCGCATCTGGTGTTCGCTGATGGATCCTTCCAGTCCGGGTTTCAGGCGGACAATCGCTTTTGCCGCTTCCTGCGACCGGTCGTCCGGCAGGTTGACGACAACGCACTCGGCAACGGAGGAGTGAGCCTCGATGGCTCTTTCTATATCTTCCGGGTAGACGTTCTTTCCGTTGATGTTCAGGCGGCGCCCTTTCCGGCCAACGATTGTCGTGTTGTAGCTTTCATTCATATGGCCGATATCCCCGGTCCGCAGCCACCCGTTGACGATCATTTTTGCGGTTTCTCCCGGGTTGTTGTAGTAGCCAAGCATGAGCTGCGGCCCGGTCATCATGACCTCGCCGATTTCTCCTGTTTTCAGGATTCTTTCCGGGTTCTCCTCGTCGACGATTTTTACGCGCGTCCGGGGCAGGGGCAGGCCGACCGACAAGATGTTGCGCGGTACGCCATACAGGGGATTTGCCGTTCCCACAGGCGTAAACTCCGTAAGGCCGTATCCGTTGATGGTGATGTTCTCCACCCTTGTCGCCTCCTCGAAGGACTGATGAACGCCTTCGCTTAAGGATGACCCGCCTGAAATCACGATACGCAATGAGTTGAAATTGTGGCAACTCACGTTCTGGTGCTCGGCAATGGCCATCTGCAGCTTCGGCGCGGCCGCCAGGACGGTGATTTTCTTCTTCTCTATCGTATCCATCACTTCAGCGATTTTTCTTGCATCGGGTATGATGCAAAGTTCGGCACCGAATTTCATTGCGGAGATCACATTGACCGTCATCGAGAAAGTGTGGGACAGGGGCAGCGCCACGCCATACCTCTCCTTGCCTTTGCGGACGACGAGCGCGTCATCGGGCTTGTCAGGGCTTTCGCCGAAAAACTCTTCGATCTGGTAGGCTTGCGCGACAAGGTTGAAGTGGGACTGCATGACGTTTTTGGATATGCCGCTCGACCCGCTCGTCAGTTTCATGATGGCGACGTCGTCCGGGGCTGTCTCGGCGGGCGCAACCTTGCCGTCATTGTCGATAAGATCCCTGAAGTTGACTGTGAAATGCGAACCCCGCTTGTCCGGCGCGATGAGGCTTTTCGCTTTGTCGGATCTGGTTCTGCCGTGGCCGGGCAGGCGGGAGCCTGCGCCCAGAAGGGAGGCAAAGTTGAATCCGAATCCCTTGATGGCGGGCAGGGCATCGGCAAGATCGCAGCGGATGACATGCTTCAGCGTGCCGTCCAGTTTCAGTTCCAGCGCCCTGTCGTGGAGATCCTTCAGGTCGAGCGTCACCAGCATGCTGGTGTGGCTTGCCTTTACAAAGTCCCGCAGCTGTTCCTTCGGATAGGTGGGGTCGAATGTCGTAACGGTGCCCCCGGCCTTCAGTATCGCCAGCAGCATGATGATGGAGTAGGGAGTGTTCGGAAGATAAGTTCCAACTTTCGTGCCTCTGCGGACGCCCATTTCCTGCAGGCCTTTCGCCGCGCGGCGGACCAGGTTGTTCGTCTCTCCGTAGGTAAGCGTTTTTCCCTGGAAGCTTAGAAAGGGAAGGCTTTCAAAACGCGCAAATGCTTCATCCGCCATACGCGAAACGGTGATGCGCGGGATGTCGATATCCCACTTGATGCCTTTCGGGTAAACTTTCGACAGAACCTCATGGTCTGCCAGCGCAAGTTTGCTTGTAGTCATTACGCTCCCCAACACAAAACGGACAGAAGCGTTCTTGTGATAACGCATCCCCGTTACGCATATTATTCTTCGTTTCTGTAATGATCGTTTTCATAGCAGTCGGACGTAATAGAGT
>JACQIJ010000186.1 GCA_016198545.1 Pseudomonadota bacterium | reverse complement strand
ATAAAGAGTGCCGCGAAAAAGGCGACCTGAACCCGTTCGAGCTGGTCGAAGGCGACGTCGTCCTGCAAAAAGGAACGGGCGAATACTGGAAGGAACTTCCGGAGACGAAAACGAAATTAAAGTAAGTTTTTTTACTATTTCTATCTATGCACCTCCGGGCTCTTCAGGTCGATGACGATGCGCGCGCCTGAACCGCCGCTTCCGGCCAGCGCGCTTTCGTAGATAACGGCCGATTCATGCTTCAGTTGCACGATCAGCCGCGTCCCCGCGCCGCCGTCCATCGGCTGCGCGGCCCAGGATCCGACCAGGGGGGCTTTTCCTGTCGTTCCCTGCTTCTGCGCCGCCCACCCGGTTCCAGGCAGTTCGACGATCAGAAGATGTTCGCCGTTGTCGAGGTCATAGCGGTATTTGGCCGGGCCGGACGAATCCAGCACCAGCCGCGTTTTGTCCGCATGCTCGCCCAGACGCAGGGCCGTGATCTGCGGCGGGCCTTGCGCTTTTGCGGCGGGTTGTTGCGGCGCAGGAGACGGGGGCGGCGCCTGCGCCGTCTTGCCGCCCGTTTCATATGCGGACGGCGGTTGCGCCGCGGCCGTAACCGGCAGCGGCGGCCCGGTCGATGCCGGGGGGCGGGGCTCATCCCCCGGGGCGGGGCGTTCTGCCGCGCCGTAAGGGATGCTGCCGGGCACGGATTTTTCTTCCATGCCGATTGCTGCGGTCGGAGGGGGCTCATTGCGCAGCAAAGTCTCGAGCTGGGTCAGCAGATCCTGCATGTCGCTTTCAACGGCGACAAGCCGCACGATCGAAGGCTTGACGGTCTCGAATTCCTTCCGCATTTCAAGAACGGCGTTTTCAAGCCTTTCGAAGCGCTTGTCCTCGTCGCGGATGTTCTCGGAAAACAGGGTATCCACATTGACGCCCATAGGCTGCAGGGCTGGAAGGCCGTTGGGCGTATAGGCCGTTCCTATCTGGCCGGGATCCGGGGGGCGGTCGCCGGCGCCGGGAGGCGCGGCGTACAGGGGGTCAATCGTCGCGGGCTCGCCTTCTTGCGCCGTTTCCGGCGGCGTTGCGGAGGCGACGCCTTCCACATCATTGGATGGTGAGAAACCGGACCCGCAGGAGCACAAAAAGATTGCGCAAAACAGCGCTAACCCGTTTTGCCTTATAAAATCCAACAAGCAATGACCTTTGCCGGGGAAACCCGGCAAGGAAGTCCGTTGATAGGACATCAGGAGAATTCCTGACTTTCGATAATGAGCCCCAGAGGCGATTCGGCCTCTCATGCTAAGGTTACGGGTTGGTTTCGGTAACCGTCAATCCAAAAAGGATATTTTTCCTGATTTTATAGAGAATTAACAGATTTCGGGAGCTTATGTGAGGCTCTGGTTGGTTATCAGGACGCCCGTATCCAGCAAATCCTGTACGCTCTGGCCTGAAAGATTGTTGTAAGCCAGCTTGAAGGCCTGCGCGAAATTGTCGCTGCCGCCGTTGCTGTCGACCAGGAACAGGGCACCGCTGCTGGTTTCCTGCTTGCTGACGAACAGGTTTATGTCGTCCGATCCGGCCGTGAACCCGCTCAGTATGTCGGTTATGTTCAGCTTGTCACCGGCGGCGAAATCGTAAATCATGTCGACGCCGTCGCCGGCTGTCGTGAATCCGAAGATGTCGTTGCCCGCGCCCCCATAGATTCTGTCTGCGCCTGCGCCGCCGACCAGCGTATCGTCGCCGGCGTCGCCGTACAGATAATCGATGCCCGATTCGCCGTACAGGGTATCGCTCCCGTCGGAGCCGTAAATCCTGTCGTTTCCACCGCCGCCGCGGATATCGTCGCTGCGGACAGTTCCGTTGAGCGTATCGCTGCCGGCTGTGCCGTTGACGGTTTCGGGCGATCCCCATCCTGCGCCGCCCAGCGTGAACGCCGCATCGGAAAGATTGATCGTTACGTCGTCGAATGTCAGCGTTTCCACGTCGTTTCCGATATAGGTTTTGCCGTACAGGCTTCCCGCGTTCGTATCGACCACGACGATATATGAGCTGTTTTCGCGGTAGACGACAAATCCCGCGCTGCCTTCCTCGAAAAGCGCAATGTCCGTTCCCGCGCCGCCGAACAGGTAATTTTTCCCCGTGCCCCCGCTCAGCGTATCGTTGCCGTCATCGCCATACAGGCGGTCGTCGCCGTTCCCGCCCAGAACCGTGTCGTTGCCGCTGCGCCCGTACAGCCAGTCATTGCCCGCATCTCCTGAAATCCGGTCGCCGCCGGCGGTTCCCAGAAGGGAGTCGTTGCCCGCCGTTCCATTGATGGGGTTCAGCGTGCCGCCACCGGCGTAGGATTCGAGTTCCGCGCGCGTGTAGGATATTCCCATGAAGGAAAAACTTTCGAAATTGACGGCCGTATCCATCCATGAGCCGATCATGTGGGAAATCTGGATGGTCACCGCATTGACGAAGTTGAATGTGAAGTCGGCGATGGCATCGGCGTAGCTGACGATGTCGGTTCCCGCGCCGCCATCCAGCGTATCGTTGCCTGCGCTTCCCGCGATCGTGTCGTCGCCCCGCCCGCCGTACAGGTAATTGACGGCGGCATTGCCTGTTATTATGTCGTTGCCGTCCCCCGTATAGACGTTTTCGAACATGCCGGTCAGCGTAACGGCATTGCCGGCGACCGTGCCCGTTCCGGCGGCAAGATTAATGGTGGACGCCGCGGTTACCGCGGCAAGGTTCAGTGTATCCGCGCCGCCGTTCGCATCCGTGATCGCGCTGCGGGCGGCCAGTTCCGCACCGCTGAAATTCCCAAAGTCGTCCGTGAAGATGTAAAGGTCATCGTTGGAATGGTTGTTTCCCATGAACTGGATGCTCCAGTCGTTCAGGATGCCGGAATTGCCGCCCGCCAGATCATCTATGCGCAGGGTCCATGTTCCGGCGCTGATTTCGCTCCAGTGCGCCACGCTCATCATCTCGAAATCTATGCCGCTCAGGCCGAATACGCTTGTCGTGAAAGCTCCGTTTTCAGGGCGGTTCACAAGGATGCTTTCCGTGCCGTCGGGGCTTATCAGGGTGACGATAAGGTCGCCCGCCTTCGTATGGTCGATGTCCATATGGATGATGACATGCTCGATCTCGATATCCGTCCCGACATTGATTGTCGTCTGCACCGTGCCGCTGTCGGGGATTGCCAGGGCCGGCGCTGCGCTGAAAGCCGCAGTCGTGATCATGTTCGCCGATGTCTGCTGCAGGGTCCATGTTTCGGCCAGACGCACCGCGGTGAAGGCGTCAGCCGCGCCGAACCCGTAATCATGGCTGAAATGCAGGCCGCCGCCGTTCCAGTTGCCCGCGCCGTTGTACTGCCATCCTGCGGAACCGGGATCGTTGTGCTGGGACGAATAGGCGATGATCTCCTGCACGTCGCGCCACCCCAGGTCGGGGTTCGCCTCGAGGATCAGGCCTATCATGCCGCTGACGATCGGTGCCGCCGCCGATGTGCCGCTGAAATTCGTGTAATCGCCGCCGCTGTATCCGTCCGCCCCGGTGCGGTCGGTCGTGTAGACAAGCGTACCTCCGGCGGATGTCAGGATGGCCGCTCCCGGCGTGCTGAAGCTTGAATACGTGCCGTCGGAATCGATGGCGCCGACCGTGATGGTGTAAGGCGAGTTGTGAAGGTTGTGGTAATTGACGTTGTCGCCGGATGTACGGTTGTTGCCCGCGGAGAATACGATGTTCATGCCGAGTCCGCCGCGCCCCTGTTCAACCATGTCGATCATCGTGTCGCGGATGGTATAAATATCCGTTCCCGCGAATTCAATTCCATTATCGTCCATGAAAGTGGCGGTGAACCCCCAGCTGTTATTGAGGATATCAAGGCCGGTCGCGAGCGCGTACTGGAAGGCCTCGACCGTATCGGCAAGGTTGGTGTCGGCGCCGAAGCCCTGCCTGATGCCGACGCCGTCCGCGTCGAAAGCGACGCCTACCGTACCGGACCCGTTGTCGTCGGCGATCATTGTGCCTAGAACGGCGGTGCCGTGGCGATCCGTTGCCGTGCCTGGCGCGGCGTCATTGTCGTTGCCCAGCGCGTCGTAATCAAGATCCGTGCGGTAATTGCCGAATTCCGGATGCCCGTACTGGAACCCGTCGTCCAGCGCGCCCATCAGGATGCCGCTGCCGGTATAATCGCCCCAGACCTGTTCGGCATGCAGGCCCCACGTTCCGACCAGATGCCACTGCGACTGGCCCGGCGCGAATACGTCCGGGTCCGTCGGCATGCCCTTGGTATCGGAGACGGCATACAGGACGGAAGGATCTGTCTGGCCGGGGGAGTCTTCGCCTATGGATGTTTGCCGCGCCGTATCCTGGTGTCTTTCCGCATGAAAAGAGGACTCTATCGCCAGAATGTTGTAGAGCGTATCGGTCAGGCCCGCTTCCGGCGTTGCGGATGCGTTATCTTCTTCCTCGCCGTCCAGATAATCGCCCGGATCTGCGTCTGTCTGCCCGCTTTCAGCCATATGCCACCGCCACTCTTTATCATTTTTATGCGCGTTCCGTCCGTAACCCGCGCTTATTCAATTACATCATGAAAAGGTTGATATTTTTATAAATTTAGGCGGTATTTTAT
>JACQIJ010000185.1 GCA_016198545.1 Pseudomonadota bacterium | reverse complement strand
GTCACGCGCGTATCCTCGCACACGACGACATCAGCCGCTTCCAAAACATCGCGCGCCCGCAGCGTCATGTCGCGCAGATTGCCGATCGGCGTGGAAACCAGGTAAAGCCCCGGCGGAAGATCAACGGCTTCAGGCTTTGTCATGTTCATGCTTTCTGCAATGAATTATATGTGATAGGAATGCAAGCCATGATCCAGCGTTTTTTGTGCTTGTTTGTCGTATTTTTAGTAACAGGATGCGTTTCTTCAGGTTACGGAAAACCTTGGGAGCGCCCGGCTTATGCGCACCCGGCTGAATCGGCGCCCAGTTCCCTGAACCGGGAAACAGCGAGAAGCGCCCTCCCGCCCGGCGGAATACAGCAGGCGCAAACTTCACAGATCGCCGGACAGCGCGAATTCGACATTGTCGTCGATTCCTCTACAGTCCCTCCGCCAGTTGCCAACCAGCAGCCCGTTTCGCCTGTCAGCGCCGTTCCCGCGCCGCCGCCGGTGAAAGTCGGCCTTCTGGTCCCGATGAGCGGACCCCAGGCGCATCTGGGACAGGCTATGCTTCAGGCCGCGCAGCTTGCGTTGTTTGACATGGGATACGATTCCTTTGAACTTCTTCCCCGCGATACGATGGCGACCGAACAGGGCGGTCAAAAAGCGGCCCAGGATGCCATCAATGCCGGCGCGCAGCTTCTGCTGGGCCCGGTATTCTCCAGCGCGGCGCGGGGGGCGAAACCCGTGGCGCAGCGTTACAATGTCAATATGATTTCCTTTTCAACCGATTGGACGCTGGCGGGCGGCAATGCCTTTATCATGGGGTTTCTTCCCTTCTCGCAGGTACAGCGCGTAACCGAATATGCCGCAGCGCAGGGCTACAAACGTATCTCCGTGCTCGCGCCCGATAATGAGTACGGCAACGCGGCCATAGCCGCCTATAACGCATCCGCGTGGCGCAATGGAATTACAACCGGCCAGACTTCAAAATTTTCTGCCCACGCAAAAGACGTCACCGGGATCGTGCGCGCCTTTACAAACTATGACGCGCGCGAAACATTGTTGAAAACAGACCCTGAATCAGACCGTCTGTCGTTTGACGCCGTATTCATGCCCGTCGGAGGCGAGCAGGCCCGGGCCGTCAGCGCGTCATTAAGCTATTTCGAAGCCGGACCGCGCAAAGTCAGGCGTCTGGGCACGGGCCTGATGGATGATCGCAGCCTTGCCGCAGAACCGTCTCTGGCAGGAACATGGTTTGCCACCTCATCTCCGGAACTGCGGCGCGACTTCGAACGCCGCTATCGCGAGACATACGGTCAACCCGCGCCACGCCTTGCGACGATGGCCTATGACGCAACGGCGCTGGCAGCCGTTCTGGCCCGCAACGGTTATTACACGATGGGAAAACCCGCATTCGATCGGGAATCTTTGATTAATCCGAACGGGTTCTCGGGCATCGACGGTATTTTCCGCTTCCGGCCCGACGGTCTGGTGGAACGGGGGCTTGCCATCCTTGAATTCAAAGACGGAGAAGCCATACAGATCGATCCCGCCCCCGGAACATTTGAAAACATGATAAGCCAGTAGCGAATTTGAATATCCGACAACAGACATCCTGTGCATGGTTGCCGGATTGCGCTTGCAATATGGCCCCGATATTTGTAAAAACGATACGTACCGTTCATATCAGGGAGTGAGCACATGGCAACGGAAAAAGCTATCCGTCACGCAATCGTTGAACAAGACAATGATGAGCGCGCCGCCGCCGGACGCCCCCGGTCAGAGCCGGCGAGAAAAGCCATTCTCGACGCCACCCGCAAGCTGCTGATGCATACACCGCTCTTGCAAATTTCTATAGAATCCATCGCCCGCAAGGCCGGCGTCGGCAAGACAACGATCTACCGCTGGTGGCCGAATAAATCCTCCGTCGCAATGGAAGCGTTTTTGGAACAGCCGGGCTTGCAGCATATCAACCCGACGACCGCCACGGCCGCCGAGGCCATTGAACGCCTGCTGGAAAACCTGATCCGGCAACTGCGCGGACATAACGGCCGCATCGTAGCGGGAATCATCGCCGAGAGCCAGTCGGACGAGACAGTGCTTGACCTTCTGTATGAAAAGTTTCTGAAAGAGCGCGTAGAAACCCTCTACAGCCTCATCGAACGCGGACAGAAGGAAGGCGATTTCGCCATCAATATGGATGCCGATATCGCCATAGACATGCTGCTGGGTCCATTGTTCCTGCGCGTCCTGAGCGGCGAGCACGGGATCAGCCAGGATTTCGCGGAAAAATTTCCGAAGCAGGCCCTGATGGCCCTTAAGGCCTGAGGATAAGGCCGCGGAATGCCTTCCTGCCGTTGCGCGAATCCCCTATCCTTGCGGGCATGTCCGGAACACTTGATCTCAGCGCGATCCAGCAAAAAACGGCGGCATGGTTTTACGATCATGTCTGGACGCCCGACACGGTGACGCAGGTAATTATCGTCGCCGCATCCTTTGCGCTGGGCTGGCTGTTCTTCAGATTCTCTTCCGGCCGGGTAACGGCGGCCATCGACAGCAGCAAGCTGCAACCCCGCATCAAGGACGTTTTGCGCAATCTCAAACGGCTCGTATTTCCCCTCGGCGTTCTGATACTGCTCTTTTTTTCCAACTTGATAGCAACCCTGCTGCCCGTACCGGGGGAAGGGGGCCTTCTCAATGCCGCCTCGGCCCTGCTCGTTGCATGGATATTCATCCGGCTGGCTCTGCAGGTCATCGACAACAGCTTCGTGCGCAACCTGTTTGCGCTGGCCATCTGGGCCGTCGCCGCGCTCAGCATTCTTGGCATTCTGGATGAGACACTGCATGCTATGGATGCGCTGGGCCTTGACATCGGCGCTTTCAGGCTTTCAGCCCTTACAGTCATAAAGGGCGTTCTGGCGATTTCCCTCCTTCTTTATTCCGCCGTGTTCATCGCTACGATTTTTGAACGTCGGATGCAGCGCGTCGCTACGCTGACGCCGAGTTCGAAGGTTCTCATTTCCAAGGTGGCGCGCGTCGTTCTCATCACATTCGCCCTGCTGATAGGCGTGACGGCGGCGGGAATCGACATGTCCCTGCTGGCGGTCTTTTCAGGCGCGGTCGGCCTCGGCGTTGGATTCGGCCTGCAAAAAGTCATATCGAATCTTTTTTCAGGCATTCTTCTTCTGATGGACAAGTCGATCAAGCCCGGCGACATCATCGAGCTGCAAAACGGCGTGTACGGCTGGGTGCAGCATATGGGGGCCCGCTACACCGAAATCGTCACCCGCGACAATAAATCATTCCTCGTGCCGAACGAGGATTTCATCACGCATCAGGTCGTCAACTGGTCGCATGGCGATACGCTCGTGCGGCTGGAAGCGAAATTCGGGGTTCATCTGGACAGCAACCCGCATATGGTGAAGAAGATCGCCGAAGATGCCGCCGCAAAGCCGGACCGCGTCGTGCCGGATCCGAAGCCTCAGTGCCATTTGGTGGAATTCGGGGATTCATCGCTGAACTTCGTCCTGCGCTACTGGATCAAAGATGCGGAAAAAGGGGTCATCAATACGCGCGGCGCGGTGATGCTGGCGTTGTGGGACGCCTTTAAGAAAAACGGCATCAAAATCCCCTACCCGCACAGAGAAGTGTTTTTGCATGGCGGAAAAGCGGCGTAACCGCTTGCCGTATGCCGCGGATATAATTTTTCCCTTTACGGCATTTACCTTATCGCCAGCATCCGGAGACAGCCATGATGAGCATGGCATATGGCGATGGCCAGCGCGTCAGCCTCGTCAGCCGTGACTTTTCCGCTTTTCGGCAGCAATGCCTTAATCATATGGGCAATCTGATCTTTTGTGGCGTGACCTGTGCCCGTAACCGATTTTTTCACGAGATTGGCCGCGTATTCAGACACTTCCAGCCCGGCGCGCGCCGCAGCGACAATCGCCGCGCCGCGCGCCTGCCCCAGTTTCAGCGCCGAGGCGGCATTATCGTTCATGAATGTTTCTTCGATGGCGGCTCTGTCCGGCCTCCACTGCGCCACAGCTTTTGTGACGCCCGCATCGATTTCCGCCAGCCGCGCGTAAAGCGGCAAACATGCCTGGGTCTTTATCAGGCCGCAGGAGATGAAAGACAGCTTGTTGCCGTTGCTTTCAATAATGCCCCATCCTGTTTTCTGCAGACCGGGGTCTATGCCGAGGATTCTCATGTTATGAGGCTAGCAGTTTTTCCATCACCTCGTCACTGACCTCGAGATTGGTCGTAACGATCTGGACATCATCGTTATCCTCAAGAAGTTCTACCAGCTCTATAACGCTTTGGGCCGTTTCTCCGTCCGCTTCAGACATAATATTGGGCCTCCATATCAGACCTGATTTTTCCGCCTCTCCGAATTTTTTCTCAAGCGCATCACGCACCGCCGAAAAATCTTCAGGGCTTGTCGTTATTTCATGGGTTTCTTTCGAACTTTCACAATTCTGAGCCCCTGCCTCAACGGCGGCCTCAAACATATTGTCCGCGCCTGACTTTCCGGCAGAGTAAACAATCTGGCCGACGCGATCGAACATGAAGCTGACGGAATTGGATTCCCCCAGATTGCCGCCGCATTTTGTGAAATAAGAACGTATCTCCCCCGCCGTCCGGTTGCGGTTGTCCGTCAGGGCATCGATGATGATCGCCACGCCGCCCGGCCCGT
>JACQIJ010000198.1 GCA_016198545.1 Pseudomonadota bacterium | reverse complement strand
GTCGCCTTTTTCGCGGCACTCTTTATAGAGCGGCACGAACGGGCGCTCGATGCATTCCTCGAACAGCTTTTCAAAGCTGTCGATGACGAAATAAGTCGCCTGCAGGTCGTCGATGTAATAGCCGGTGCGCAGGATGCGCTCCAGGTTGAACTGGACATGGTTGGGTGACGGATCGTCGAGCGCGTATTGCGTTTCGCCGAACGACGAGCATATCCCCGCCCCGTAGATTTTCAGGTCGCCGCCGTTCCTTACCAATCCGAATTCGATCGTGTACCAGTTCAGGCGCGCCAGGAACTTCACGCCCTTGTTGGCGATGGCGGCATCGCCCGCCCTGCCGTATTCGCACATGTAGTCGGCATAGGCCGGATTCGAGAGCAGCGGCGCGTGGCCGAAGACGTCGTGAAAAATATCAGGCTCCTCGATATAATCCATCTGGTGCGGCTTGCGGATGAACGTGCCGGAGGGAAACATGCGGTCCTCCAGCATGCTGAAAAAAGGTTTCGCGGAGATAAGCCCCGGCACGGCCATGATCCGCCAGCCCGTGCATTTTTCAAGCCGTTCGTTCATGCGGCGGAAATCGGGGATTTTATCCGCGACGATGCCCAGCCTCTCCATCCCGTCGAGATATTCCTTGCAGACGCGCGGCTTCAACACTTTCATCTGCCGCTCGAACAGCGTTTTCCAGACGCCGTGATCCTCGTCCGTGTATTTTTCCCATTGCTGGTCTATCAGGCATTCCTCAACGGTCTGCGCCTGCGTGTATGCGTGTTCTGCTCCCATGTCTTTCCCTCCTTGCTGTCAGGCGCGTTTCCGCTCCGATTTCGCGGCATAATCGACGACCTTCTGGTCTATCGCGCCGAAAATCGATTCCCCGCGCTGGTCGAACATTTCTATCCTTATCGTATCGCCGAACTTCATGAACGGGGTCTTGAAGTCGCCCTGTTCGATTTTTTCGATCATGCGGATTTCGGCAAGGCAGCTGGAGCCGACATCCTTGTAGTTTTTGTTCGACACCGTGCCGGATCCGACGATCGTCCCCGCGCCCAGCGGCCGGGTTTTCGCCGCATGGGCGATGAGCGCGCCGAAATCGAACTGCATGTCATTGCCCGCGTTGGGGCGGCCGAATTCCTTTCCGTTCAGCGTGCTGACGATCGGAAGATGGAGCTTGCCGCTGCGCCAGTTTTCGCCGAGTTCGTCGGGCGTGACCGCCACCGGGGAAAATGCGGACGGCGGCTTCGCGTTGAAAAATCCGAATCCCTTTTCCAGCTCCGCCGGGATCAACGCGCGTAAGGACACGTCGTTCATCAGCATCACGAGCCTTATATATGACAGCGCGTCCTGCGCGGAAACGCCCATCGGCGCGTCGCCGGTGATGACGGCCACTTCGGCCTCGAAATCGATGCCGTGCGCCTCGCTGACGCAGGGTATGTCGTCGCATGGCCCGATGACCGTGTCGGAGACGGCCTGATACATCAGCGGATCGGTCAGGAAGGACGGCGGCATTTCCGCGCCGCGCGCCTTGCGCACCAACTCCACATGGGTCAGGTAGGCGCTGCCGTCGGCGATCTGGTAGGCGCGCGGCAGGGGCGAAGCGCAGTCCGCCGGGTCGAACGGGCTTGCGCCCTTCGCCTTGCCGGATTCCAGCTCATCATAAAGTTTTTTCAGAAACGGCGCGGCCTTCTCCCAGTTGTCGAGCGCATCCTGCATGGTCGGCGCGATGCTACCCGCCTGTATGCAATGGGAAAGATCGCCGCTTACGACGAGCAGCTTCCCGTCCCGGCCATGTTTGAGCGATGCAAGCTTCATTATGTCCTCTCTTGCGGATATTGCATACATAACATGAGCCAAAATATCCATCTTGACAACCCGGTCAGGGCGTAGGAATTTTGTCCTATAAAAATGCGGCTGCTTTGGAAAACCGCGTTTATTTTTTAAGCAACCGAAAAGGAAATTAACCTATGCCTCTCTTGTCAAAAACCCTCCGAAGCTCAATTCTCACTCCTGTCGGCGATATGGGAATTTGTTCCGTTCAAGTTCCATTTACGCCAAACGAAAAAAGGGCAGAAAATGAGACGCCTCCGCTTGAAGTCGGCGTGGTGATGACGAAATATGATGCCTATGTGCGTTTCAAATGGATGGAAACGTATCTGCGCACGCAAGACGCAGGAGACAGTTATCTTCGCATATCCGGCTATCCATCCGGCGCGGCGGAAACGATCAGGGTTTATGTACGCGACGAGGCGGAACCGCTGACCAAGCTGGAGATTAAGTTCCTGCCTGATATACCGAAGCTGCCCGACATGTTGCGAATGCCCATTCCGCCGCCGCAAAAACAGCCGATATGAAGGCTTACGCCCGCTTCTTCCCGCCGTCCGTGTCTTTCAGAACGCCGCGCTGAATCTGGTCAAGCTCGATGGATTCGAACAGAGCCTTGAAATTGCCCTCGCCGAAGCCTTCATTGCCCTTGCGCTGGATGATTTCAAAGAACACCGGGCCGATGGCATCCTTCGTGAATATCTGCAGCAGCAGCCCCTGCCCCTCCGTCGGCGCGCCGTCAACGAGAATACGGCGTTTTTTCAGTTCCGCCACATTTTCGCCGTGGCCCTTCACACGTTCGTCCACCTTGTCGTAATAGGTGTCCGGGCAGGTCTGCAACGCGATGCCGTGCGATTTCAGCATATCAACCGTTTCGATGATATTGTCCGTGCCGAGCGCGATGTGCTGGATTCCTTCGCCGTTGAAGCGGTCGAGGAATTCCTTGATCTGCGACTTGTCGTCCGATGACTCGTTCAGCGGAATGCGTATCTTGCCGCACGGCGACGTCATCGCGCGCGATTTCAGGCCCGTCAGCTTCCCTTCGATGTCGAAATAGCGTATCTCGCGGAAATTGAAAACGTCCTGATAAAACTTCGCCCATACGTCCATCCGTCCGCGAAAGACGTTGTGCGTCAGGTGGTCGATATAGGTCAGGCCGAAGCCCTTCGGCCATTTTTCCTTCGTTTCGAAATCGAAATCGCGGTCGTAGAAGTCGCCGTCATCGACAAGGTATATGAGCGTGCCGCCGATACCGCGGATAGCCGGGATATCGTCGTTCATAGACCCGCCGTGGCCTTTCGCATCCTCCGCGCCGCGCTTCAGCGCATCCCGGTGCGCCTTCTGCGCGTCTTTTACCTTGAACGCCATTGCGGAGGCACCGCTTTTATGTTCCTTCGCGAAAGCCGTGCCCTGCCCGCCCTTTTCCCTGTTCAGCAGGAAATTGATGCGTCCCTGCCGGTACAGCGTCACATCGCGCTTCTTATGCGCGGCAGCGGCGGTAAAGCCCAAATCCTCAAAGAGCTTTTC
>JACQIJ010000183.1 GCA_016198545.1 Pseudomonadota bacterium | reverse complement strand
GGCAAGCATATAGCCGCCTCTCCTGGGAAATTTATCCTGCGATTTGAGATCACCGATACGGGGATTGGCATGAATGCGGAGACCGGCGCGCGCCTGTTCCAGCCCTTTACGCAAGCGGATAGTTCCACGTCCCGCAAATACGGCGGTACGGGGCTCGGGCTTTCCATCTGCCGCAAGCTCGTGGAGTTGATGGGGGGGGGCATCGGCGTTGAAAGCAAGGAAGGCAAGGGATCGACGTTCTGGTTCGAGATACAGACAGAGGAAGTGGCAACGGATGCGACATCCGTGAACCTGCCGCAACTGGAGGGCATTAACGTTCTGTCGGTTGAAGACCATCCGCAGGGGGCAAAGGAAATTCAGCGGTCATTGCAATCCATGGGAGCGAAAGTAGAAAGCGTCCCGACATTTGCCGAGGGCCTGGATCTTATTAAGAAACGTCCTTTTGATGTCGGCGTGATCGACCAGGGGTTGCCCGACGGTCTGGGAATCGACTTGATCCGGGAGGTCATGCAGATACGGCCGTTTATGGGGATCATCATGTATACGGTGCGCGATGACATCGGGTTGCAGCACAGCCTGAACGCGCTGGGCGTGACGTATCTGCCCAAGCCGGCCAGCCGCCGGGGTTTGGGGGAGGCCGTCAAGGACGCGGCGCGCAAGATTGTGCGCATGAGCGTGGACGGCCCGACGCGCCTTCTGATCGCCGAAGACACGGCCAGCGTTCAGGACGTTCTGCGCCGGCAACTTGAAAAACTCGATGTCTCGGCGGACTTTGTCGGGAACGGGCTCGATGCGCTGGAGGCCCTGGAAACCGGAAAGTACGGAATACTTTTCACGGATCTTCATATGCCGGGAATGGATGGGTTTGATCTTATCGAACATATAAGGAATAAAGAGGCCGGGAAGAAGGCTGAGCGCAAGAAAGGAGATTTGCAGACGCATTTTCCGGTCATTGTGATGACGGCGGATGTGCAGATGACGCAGCGGCAGACATACCTTGGTCACGGATTCGACGAGGCGCTTCTGAAGCCGATCTCGCTGGGCCATTTGCGGCGGCTCCTGATACGGTGGGGGTTGCTGCATGAAGATGGAGGCGAGGCGCCGGCGGATGAAGGGTCTGTCCCGGTGGATGATTCCGCTGTCGCTACCGCTGCGGCGGTTGACATTTCTCAGCTTAAGGAGCTGATGGGAGCATTCGATGAAAATACGATCCAGATGCTTCATCAGTTTGTTGAAATGACGGAGCCGTTAATCACCCGTATCCGCAAGGCCTTTGATAGCGGCGATTACAAGGATCTGTATGAGGCGGCGCACAGCCTGAAGGGCGCTGCGCGGTTTGCCTGTTGCGTGTCGCTCGGCGATGTGGCCGAGAATCTGCAAAATGACGCGAAGGACCGAAAGCCTTCCTGCGCTTCGCTTGTACCGCAGATAGAGCAGGAATTTATGCGCGCCAAGGCTGAGATATCAGACATGAAAATATAGCTTTAAGGCTTTCAATCCCTCTGTGGAAAAAGCGGGTGGAACCGCTGGCAATATTTTCCAAAACCTTATAATGTGCCCTTAATTCACGGTTACATATGATTCGCAATGAATCCTGAACGGGGAGGAGCCATTGTCTTACGGCCCGAAAAGGCACGATATGCGGGATGACCAGATCATCGCGCTGCTGAACAAGCTGGGTGACCGCATGATACGCGGGGAACAGGACCGGCAGGCGTTGGAGAAGCGCGCGGCAGACTATGACTCGCTGTTTTCCGTTCTGGAGGATCGCGCCGCCAATAGCGAAAAGGTTTTTCTGACTCTGCAGAGAAAGATCTCCGATGCGGAAGATATCGAAAGACGTTTGCGGGACCGGCAGGACAAGCTGGAGCGGGAACAAAAGGTTCAATCCGAAAAACTGGAACGCGTAGCATCGCTGGCTCTGAAAATGGAAGAGGCTCTGGCGCAACAGGCGCGTCTTGCCCGCCGTCTCGAAAAAATCACGCACGACCGCGCGCGGATGCTTCGCAAGCTGGAAAGCATTGAGGAGACTGTACTGCAGACGCGGGAATCCCTGAATGCAAAGGCGCTGGTGCTGCTGACGGAACAGGGCGCGGCCGCATCCTCCGGCGCGCCGCAACTTCCCGCCGGCCCTGAGAATCTTGCCGGTTTGCGCCGAAGAAGGGCCGGGGCGCGGGGGGACGGGACGTTTCCGATGCGCGCCGCCGCCGTTGCCGCCGCCGCCGTTTTTTTACTGGCCGGCGGCTGGGCCGGGATAAAGGTCTATAATGACTATGCCGCCATTCCCACGAAGCAAACGGCGGAGTCCGGTGTGGCGGCTGCCCCTGATTTTGTCCGGACAGCCGAAGATCAGCGGGCATCCGATGCAAGGGACGCAATGCCGGAGGAGGATATTCTTCAGGTTGAAGATGCGGAACTTTTGGCGCGGATGGATGAAGATCCCGCTTCGTTGGCTGCAGCGCTGAATGAAATTGAACCGGCTTCTGTGCCGGCAGAAGAAAAAGTCGAATCATCGCCCCCGGCCGCTGCGGCGGTAGACAAACCGGCGGCCGGTTTGCCGCAGAAGGCGGATGAAAAGAAGGAACGGGCAGACCACCCTGCGGCTGCTGTCGAGAGATTCGACGTCGATGGCTTTATAAAGGAGCAGAAACAGAGTCTGGCGCTGGCTGAACGCATAAAACCGGATGACAAGCTGCCGGCTGTTATAAAAGAGATAGAGAAAAAGGCTTTTGAAGGCGTACCGGAGGCGCAGCATGATCTGGCGGCCATTTACACCGCCGGGCACGGCGGCGTTTCTGTCGATTACAGGAAGGCTATCGCATGGTTTACCGAGGCGGCTGTCGGCGGCGTAGCCAATGCGCGCTATAATCTCGGCGTTTTGTATCATCAGGGAATGGGAACAGAAAAGAATCTTGAAAAAGCCATAAATTGGTACCGCGCCGCAGCGGTCATGGATCACCCGGAGGCGCAGTACAATCTCGGCATTGCGTACATAGAAGGCATCGGTGCCCCATACAATCCGCAGCTTGCCGCCGACTATTTCAGGAAAGCGGCGCAGGGCGGCATCGGCGAGGCCGCCTATAATCTTGGCCTGGTGCTTGAGAACGGGCTTTTGGGAACGCCGTCTCCGCGCGAGGCGCTGTACTGGTACAAGAAAGCCGCCGATAACGGCAGCCCGGAAGGAAAGATGGCGATGACGCAACTCGCCAAGGCAATGGATATTAAAATCAGTGAAATCGATGGCATCATCAATGACCTGGAACGCGAGGTTCCCGATGTTTCCGTTTCTCCGGCAAAAAAAAATGAGAAGCAAAGCAATAATGTGATTGAGACATTTCCGTCAATTTCCGCCGAAGATGTTGCTGTTACTCCGCCCGCGCAGACGGAGGAAACCAAGGCGGCTTCGTCTTCAGCTTCTTCCAGCCATGTCACAGTTGCCCAGATTCAGGAGCAACTGATGCGCCTTGGACTTTATCCCGGCCCTGCGGACGGAATCAGCGGGCCTGTGACGGAGGACGCCATCCGCGCCTATCAGGTCCGCAACGGGCTTGAGGCGACAGGCAAGCCGGGAGATACTCTTCTTGTCCATCTTCTGGCCAGCGAACTCGACGTTTCGTCGACGGATATGGGGTCGAGAGAATAGTTCTGTCCAGTTTGCATTGGTTTTCCGGAGCCGCGAGCCTGTGCTACAATGGAGGATAGGGCATAATCTCCATATTCGGGGGGGCATTGTCTTTGATGCGTGGACATAAAAACAAGGGTTTTACAACATTGGAGATCGCCATCGTCATGCTGGTGGCGGGAGCGTTGCTTCTGATAGGGGTGACAGCGTTCGAGGCCTATGGGAAACAGGCCCGCCGCGGGACGAGCGAACAGCGTCTTGAGGCAATCATGGACGCCACGGCGGCCTATGCGGCCCGTAATTACCGTATCCCGTGTCCGGCCGATCCGGCGGGGGGCGGGCCGGAGCCGTTCGGGGCTGAACGCGGCAGCGGCGCGGCTGGAACAAACATAGGCGCTTGCGTCGGAAACCTCGTTGATGGGGTTGTGCCTTTTTTGACGCTCGGACTGACGGAGGAAGAGGCGAGGGACGGGTGGGGCAACTATATAACCTATAAGGTCAGCAGGGCTTTCACCTACGATCCGGAAGACAATGCAACGCCGGTTCACGCCAAATGCCGAACGACGGAATGGATAGAGGCGGGGCGCAACGTGGCTGCGCAGAAAGCGCGCTTTTGCTGCACGGGCCGCGATACGGCGGACGATGTGACGATATGCCAGAACACGGCTAGCCCCTGCCCGAACCAGGGCATCTGGCCGTTGAGCCGGAATACAAGCGCGCCGGTTGCCAACGGGTGGTATGAGACCGGGGTCGGCGCGGTGGATGCTCTTGCCGATCCGGATGATGCGGGCGATGCCATAGCGTTCGGATCGGCCGATCCTTACCATGATGCGAATTTCTATGCGACGAATGTATTGGATACGACGAACATCACTGCCATCGCCTATGCGATCATCAGTCACGGGTCAGACGGTACGGGCGCATTCAACCGCAACGGAACGCGCCGCGGCGACACGAACGCCGACGGGATACCGGATATGGGCGGCACGTATGAACGCCTGAACGGCAATGCGACGCAGCGGCAGGCGTGGGATCTGCTGCTAGTGGACAGGCCCGGCCTGCCGACCAATTTCAACGATATGGTGCGCTTTTCAACGCAGGACATGCTGCTGGCGCGCATAGGAAGGGACAGCTGTGCGGTTCCGTAAGGCAGACAAACATCAGGACGGATTCACGCTCGTCGAAATGGCGGTGGTTGTGGCGATCATCGGTTTTCTGATGTCGGCGGCGTTTTTGACGATTGCCGCCATGTTGGCGAAGAAGTCGGAACTTTCGACGCTCAAGCGCATGGAAGTGATTGCCGATGCCATCTCCATCTATGCGCAGCATAATATGCGCGTTCCCTGCCCCGCGAACCCGGCGGGAGCCGGGCCGGAGCCGTTCGGCGCGGAATGGGGCAGCGGCGCGGCAGGGACGAACTACGGCGATTGCATCGCGATCCTCAATGCCGCGCAGCGCGAAGGCATCGTGCCGTATTTTACGCTGGGCATACCGGTGGAATATATCCGCGATGAATGGGGGAATTTCTTCACCTACCGCGTTTCGCCCGTTGTCACGAATACGCCGCTCGATCCGGGTATTCCAACGACTGAGACCGGCGTGTGGTGCCTGACGCAGCCTGTCTGGCACGATGGCGCGGATCATATCAACCCCGCAAAGGCCGCATTTTGCTGCGGCACGCGGGTCCCTAACCAAACCGACCGGGATACAGATATTCTTTTGACCGGCCCGCATAATATCATCGTTATGCCTTCGCGCCAGGCCGGGGGCGAGGGCGGGGACAACGCCGATTACCGCAATCCGACCGCCGGATTTACGACGGTGGCCCAGCTTCAGAACCGCTTCATGCCGCTTTTCCCGGCCTATGTTCTTGTCAGTCACGGGCAGAACGGCTTTGGCGCTTTTAACGGGATCGGCGCAGGACGCGTGCCGGGGCCGGGCGCCTGGAATGCGGAAGAGGCGGAAAATGGCGATGGAGACAACAGGTTTTTTATAACCGACCGTCTTTCGCCCGTTGCGCCGTCGGCCAGCGGCGGCGGTCCGGATTTATACAGGCGCGATCTGGATGACATCGTCTTCTGGCAGTCGCAGGCGCAGGTCATGAGCAGACTGGGAGAAACATCATGCGCAAGACCGTGGAACCAGTAGAATATATGGAGAACAGGCGCAGGGCGGAAGGCGGATATCTTCTGCTCGATGCCGCATTGGCGATTCTGATAATCGGGATTATCACGGTTGGTTTTCTGCAATTCCAGAAACATTTTGCCGAGCGCGAAAGTTTCATTGAGACGGACAACAAAATTGAAATCATCGCCGACGCTCTTTCCACCTATGCGCAAACCCGCTGGCGTCTGCCCTGTCCCGCGGATCCGATAAAGCCCAATAACGTTCCGTTTGGGTCGGAACGGGCTACATGCGCAACTGCCGCAAACTCCCACGGGCTTGTGCCTTATCGTACGCTGGGCCTTCCGGAGCAGTATGCGAAGGATAACTACGGCCACTTTTTCACCTATGTCGTAAGCCCGGCCTTCACGCGGCAGAATACGGTTCTTGGCGCCGCAGGCGATATAACGCATGCGCGCCTTGCCCATTATATCGATAACGACAGGGCTGGGTTTTTGCCGAAGGCTCAGTTTTGCGGGGGGCTTCGGATCGTAGGCGGAAACAATACGGACAGCACGACTGACGTAATCGCCCAATCACAGGGAGCAAACCTTATGGGCGTCGCGCGGGACGATACGGCGGCCAATTTTATCGATCAGCCTTATAATCTTCCCGGACCGCCTGATCCGAATTATTACAGGGGCATAAACGTAACGGCATTTGCCGTCGCCCTCATAAGCCACGGGCCGAACGGGTACGGGGCGTACCTGGAAAACAATACGGCCGGCCAGAATACGGCCATCCCGGGATTTGGAAACAGCGAGGATCAGACCCGCACCATAGACAGGCTGGTTGCGCTTGAGCGCGAAATCCGCCGCGCCAGCGGGGCGAATTATTACGACGATATCATTACCGTCTTCACGCAGGACCAGATATTGGCCGCCGCCGGCGGCGGTTCGTGCGAACACCCCTGACGTTTTTTATAATAAAGCCTTCTTTTCCAGGAGGCGGTTATGTGCTACTTCATAGAGAATGAAGAGGCTTATAAAAGCTGTTGTGCCCGCCCCTGTGATTTCAGCCGCGCTGGATATGCGCGATGCCGCGCGTTTGTGCGCGGCAGGCAGGAAGCGGTTTGATCATGCGCATCTTTTGCCTGCCGGCGTTCTGGATACGGATTTTATATTCGGCGGCGGCGCTTTTGAAAAGGGCTGGCAGGCCGATCACGAGGCTATAAAGGATATATTCGGCGATGGCGGCCGATCCGGAGGGGTCAATCCCGGAGATAGACGGGCATTGTATTATCTTGTCCGCGCCTTGAATCCGCAAACGGTTCTGGAAGTGGGAACGCATATCGGCGCCTCGACCCTGTATATCGCGCGCGCTTTAAAGGCGTCCGGAAAGCAGGGGCGCGTTACGACGGTCGATATTCTGGATGTCAATGCGCCGGAGGGGCCGTGGAAGAAAGCGGAAATGGAAATGCCGCCGCGCGGCTTTGCGGAGAAACTTGAATGCGGCGAGTTTATTGAGTTTATGGCGTTCCCGTCCCTCGATTTCATGAATGGCACGGATAAAGGATTCGATTTCATTTTTCTGGATGGGGATCACGGCGCGCGCACCGTCTACCGGGAGGTCGCGGCCGCCCTGAAAATTCTTAACCCCGGCGGCGTAATCTTACTGCACGATTTCTATCCCGAGGGCAGGGCTTTATTTCCTGATGACAATATCATCCGCGGTCCGTTCCGCGCCCTGTCGCGAATTGCGCGGGAAAATCCCGCTATATCCGCCCGTCCGCTGGGCAATCTTCCGTGGGAGACGAAACAGGGCGTGAATGTCACCAGCCTTGCGCTTCTGAGCCGAAATAGTTCGGCAGTATCTTCGTAATATCAGGCTCTCCCTTTTCTCCCCTGTCCATGTAGGCAGGGATGATGGCGATATCGACGCGCCGGTAACTCTCGGTCGCGCTTTCATCCTCTTTGCGCGATTTTGTGTCGCCGGCGGCGGCTATGGTGATGTGGTCGAGTTCCACGCCGTTTTGCGCGAGGATATTGCGCACGGCCAGCGCGCGCCGCATGGAAAGCATGATATTTTCATTTTTCGATCCTGTCGGATCTGTATGCCCTGTCAGCCTGATGCGCCAGTTTTCATGTTCCGCGAACGATGCCGCAGCCTGACGTATGAGGGCCATATTGCTGCTGTCCGGGACGGCGGAAGCGTTGGAGAAATAGACGGTAAAATGTTTCGGGCCGCTGCTTTGCAGTCCTTCGATAGCGGCGTAATAGCGTTCCCGGCACCACGATTCCGTCCGGATTCCGCCTATCTGCGAATCGCTTTCCGCGCGCGCCAGCCAGCAATCGTAATTTATCTGCGCTTCCGCCAGTTTCAGGTTGCTTGAGGCACCGCGCCGCGCCGAAAGCGCATTTTTCAGCATTCCATGAGCCTCGGCTATCTCCGTGAAATCTTTTTGCGGCAGGCGAGATATGGAAGGAGAGTCCGGCGTCGGCAGAGCGCCTTTTTCCGCCGCCTTTGCCTTTTCATCGAACTTTGCCGCAGTAACGGGGTTTTGCGCGTTATAGCCCTCATACTGCGCAAGAAGCCCGTAGCCGCGCGCCAGAAGTTCCTCAAGGCTTGCCGTTCGCTGTTGTTGAAAAAGATTGATATCGGAAAAGTCCGCCATCGGCTTGCAGCCGCCGGACAGGAAAACAAGAAACAAAATCAAAAGGCGCAGTATTAACGGCATTGAGGAAAATCGTAACCGGCATGGCGGAAAAGGCAATATCGTCTGAAACGGCTATCCCCCGAAAAGAATCACATTTTATCCACAGGCTTATTAACAAATATATTCACACCACTGTGTTCTCCATGATAGAATCCAGTTGGGCTACTTCTATTACCACTTCTCTAACTCTGGTTCATGAGTATTTATCGGTTACGAGCATATGCTCGGCATGCGCTGCCGAGGGCGCTTTTTATTGTCTGCGTCCTTGCGTTTTCAGCGTTTGCCGTCACATTGCCGGTTCGTGCACAAGATGAGCACGATGCCGAAGACCTTATATTGGCTGTAAGCTACCCGCCCTATACGCTTTCCAACGGCGTTTTAGCGCTGCAGCAAAATGGCCAGAATTATCTGCCGCTTGTCGAGTTGGCGGAGATGCTGGATTTTTATGTCGAGGCCGAGCTGGAGCGCGGTCTCGTCCACGGCTATTTCATAGAGGAGAAAAACTCCTTTTTTATTGATTCCGAGCGCGGCGAATACGGCCTGAAAAACGAAAAGAAGCCTCTGCCGCCCGAAGCCGTTTTGCGCGATCCGTTCGGGTCGGGGTATGCGGAACTCTTCGTCAGGGACGACATTCTCAATGAAATCTGGCCGGTCAAGCTTACCGTTAATCTCGGCGGCCTGGTTCTTTTGCTTGAAACAGAAGAAAAACTGCCGTTCGAATTGAAGCTGGAGCGCGAGGAAAAACGGGAAATCGCGCTGGCCCGCCTGTCTTATGCGCAAAAAGAGAAGAAAAATCTGCCCTTTGTTCCCAATCCCTATAAGGCGCTCGGCAAGCCCGCCGTAGATGTAGAAACGGAAAACAAATGGCAGGATAAAGACAAGATTTTCACTAGTCGTCTGAATGTAGCTGGCGTACAGGATCTGGCGTGGGCGACGGCGGAATATGCCGCCGGTCTGTCTTATGAGGACGGACATTATCAAAGACCCAAAAGCATTCGCCTGACGCTGAGCCGCGAGGCGTATGGCGATGAAACGCTGGGTCTGGGGATCAAGAGGGCTGAAGGCGGCGACACCCGCATCGACCAGCGCGATCTCGTCACGAATAGCAGCAATGGGCGCGGTATTTCCGTCAGCAGCTATCCGCCGCACAGCGACAATGAATTCGACCGGATTACGATAGAAGGAAACGGGCTGCCGGGGTGGGAAATCGAGCTTTACCGGAACGACCTGCTGCTGGAATTCGGCGTTGTCGATGAAAGAGGCGAGTACCGGTTCGAGGGCGTGCCGTTGCTGTTGGGCAACAACCAGATACGGCTGGTTCTCTACGGACCGCAGGGTCAGGTTCAGGAGAAAATCGAGAACTACCAGATAAGCGGCGGCATGAGCAAGCCGGGAGAAACCGACTATACGGTCGGTTTCGTTGATAACGGGCGGGAATTCGTGCGTCTTGAAAGGCCTGATAGCAATAATAAGACCGAAGGGATTGCCAGCAACGCGTATGTCGCGCACGGCATAACCCGGTCCCTGACGGCATTTGGAAGCATATCAAGGCTGCCGACGGATCAGGGCGAAAAAAAGTATGCCACGGCCGGCGTCATGGCCTCGATTGGGAAGGACCTTGCGCAGGCTGAGGTTTATAAAGAGATCAGCGGCGGCCACGCGCTTGATTTGCGGTACGCCACGCAGATAATGGGCGTCCGCCTCAACATGCAGAGCGCGTTCTTCCGCAATTTCGAAAGCCCCGATGCGGGAGCGCGCGCCAGCGCAAAGACATTTGAAGGCGAGTTGCGCGCCAATACCAATGTTCCCTTGCCCTTCAAGAAGAGCATGGGTTTGCAGGTCAACGTCAAGCAGACGGAAAACAAAAACAGCCTTCCGTTCACAAAGGTCGATACCAGCCAGTCTGTCAGTTTCGGCGGCCTGAGATTTACGCATCAGACGGATTCAAATTTTAACGACTATGTGCATGCCAGCAGTACGGGAAAAATAAGCGCTACGGTGCGCATGAAGCAATGGCAGTTCCGGTCCCAGCTTGATTACAACATATATCCTGATTACGAGTTGAGTTCCGCCAATGCCGATGTCCGCTATACGGACAAGGATGGCTTTTCCGCTGCAGTCAATGCGCAGCACAGTTTTCTGACATCGGATTACGGCGGCGGGCTTCAGCTGGGATACGATTTCGGCAAGGTCTTAAGCAGTTTCGACGTGCGATGGGCGCGCGATCAAGGCTTTGAATTCACTTTGCGCGCGAGCAGTTCACTCGGCCCCTACGGCAAGGATGGACGCTACATTATCGATAGCCAGAAGCTTTCGCGCGCAACGCCGGTGCAGGGGCGCGTCTTCCTGGATCATGATGGCGATAAAAAATTCAGCGAAGGCGATGAGCCAATTCAGGATGCCGGTATTTCCATTGCACAGCGCGGAACCGGCGACCAGACGGACGCCGATGGCGTTGTAACCGTCTTTAACTCCGGCGCCAAGGATATCGTCAATGTCGAGGCCAACCGTTCGTTCCTGACCGATCCCTATCATGTTCCCGCTATCGAGGGCTACAGCACTGTGCCCCGCATGGGCAGCATGCCCATGTTTGATTTCCCCATCGTCGAAACCGGCGCCATTGACGGCACGGTGGCGAGGGAAAACGGGTCGCCCATTCCGGGCATGACCCTTCAACTGGTTAATGAGGCTGGCGAGGTTCTGCAAACGACGGAATCCGCCTATGACGGCTTCTACACGTTCGAGTTCGTGCCGCAAGGCACGTACACGGTCAGAGCCGACCCCTCATATGAAGTTAACGTCCCGCCGGAGACCGTAACGGTCACTTCCGATGATCTATTCACAAGCGGAATAGATCTTCAACTGCTGGAGCAGGCTGAGGAAGTGGAAGCTGCTGTGGACGCGGAAGAAGGTGATGAACCTTTGACCGTGGACGCAGCGGAGACGGAGAGTGGTGAAGTAGCCCATACTCACCATGAGCGTAGCAATGGGACGCTACAGCCTGCTCCACTTCCAACTGAAGGCAATCTTTCTGCCTTCGTTAAGCGAGTGCGGATCGGAGAGCATCCGGACAAGATACGACTTGTCCTGGATCTCTCCGGTCCCATCGTTTACCGCGCCGCCTCCGCGGACGGAGGGAAGACCGTCGTTATCGAGTTGCCCGGCATCGCCTGGGATGCCATCCGCAACTGGCGCGGCAACGCGACGCCGCTGATTGAAAGTTTCGAGGCGCAAGGCCTGCCCGAAGGCGGAACGCGTCTCATCATCCGCGGCCGCGGCAATATTGCGCTGGGGCTGAACGGCGTTCTGCCGCCGCAGAACGGCCAAGGCCACAGGCTATTCATCGACCTGCGGGGCGGGGAGTAGAGTTTATTTCAGATTTTTGTGCGATCCGTCGCAGTAGGGCCTGTCGCCCGTGCGCTTGCAGCGGCACAGCCAGCATTTGCCGTTTTCCTTCGCTTCGAAAGCGTGGGGCTGGAATTCCGTTCCCTTGTGCGATCCGTCGCAAAAGGGCTGTTTCGCGGATTTACCGCAGGTGCAGAAAAAATATTTCTTTCCCGTTGCGAGTTCGACTTCGATTGGTTCGTTGGCTGCCATGACTGGTTCGGACATAAGATAGTCCCCGCTGTTGTGTTGTGAACAGCGGGGACTATAAGGGGGATATCGTCTTTTGTCACCTCTGATTTTAGAGATCCTTTTATTTCGTCTGAACTTCGATCTTGCGCGCGGTTTTCTGCGCCTGCTTCGTCTTGCCGATCTCGATTTTCAGGACGCCGTGCTTTACATGCGCGCCGATCGCGCCTTCATCGGCGTCCGCGGGCAGAGACAGCGACCGGCGGAACGACCCGTAACTGCGCTCGATGCGGTGGAAGGTTTTGCCCTCCTCTTCCTTCTCTGCGTGCTTTTCGCCGCTGACCGTCAGGATGCCGTCATCCAGCGTTACTTCGACATCTTTTTCCTCCACGCCCGGAAGGTCGGCCTTGACGACATAGGCCTTGTCCGTCTCGCTGACGTCCATCCGCAGGGCCATATCTGTCACGGACGTCGCCGGCGCGGACAGGTTGGTCAGCGCGTTCCTGAACATCCCGTCGAACAGCCGGTCAAAATCGCCGAAACCGGAACCGAAAGCGGGCGTGTATGATTTTCTGAATGGTACAAGTGACATTTTCGTTCTCCTTTTTCCAACTTGGTTAAGCTCGGAAAGGAATCCCGGTCCCCTTATGGGCAACCGGCATCCTTTTCTTTTCATGCTTCTTGTACGAAGGAGATAGAGGGCCGGATCATCCTGTTTTTAAGGATTTTAAAATAACATAATCCAAAGACAGTGGTCCCGGTCCTTTGACCAGCGGCACGGCCAGCAAAAGCAGCCACATGTAGTGGATGGGGTTGGCGATGCCGTAATCGGCAGGGACAAGGAACTGGATGGCGCATGTCATGACCAGCAGGCCGACCGCGCCGAAGCGGGCGAACAGGCCAACGGCCAGCAGGACGGGCAGGATGAGTTCCCCCGCAGTGCCCATGACGGCGGCCAGATTGGCCGGGATTCCGGGCAAGGGGTGGACTTCCTGGAACAGGAACACGGTCGATCCCCAGTCATCGTTCAGGTAGTTTTTGAATTTTTTCCATCCGGACTGAAAAAAGATCTCCGCCATATACAGGCGGATGGCAAGGTCAAGCAGCGGGCTTGCGAATTTATCGGCGATGCGGCGCAGTGGCGCGATCATCGAATCGGCTTTCATCAAACAGGCTTTCATTTTTCTCCCCCGAAGGCTTTAAAGGTTTCCATTTGCAGGTGCTTTTGCAATACGGCGGCGAGGTCGAATGTTTCATCGGCCTCGGAAGCCCATTCGGTCGCCGCCATAAGATGGTTACCGTCACGCAGGCCGCGCAGGAAAATAAATTCGCTTTCAGATATTTTCCTCATTTGCGTCTGAAGTTTCGGGCGGTAAATCATCATGTGAGCGCCGCCCGTGCCGATATCTAGATTTCCGTCCTGCTTCTCGGCGCGACAGAAATCGACGATTTTACCCAGAGGATAATCTGATTCCAAAAGATGGGCGCAGGCGCGCAGGCGCAATCGAAGGTCAGGCAGATCGCTTTCAGGGGTTTCTTGCAGGTCTTCCGGGCGCAGCGGCGCGTCGTCATCGGCCAGCGTCGCCATCTCCCATGCCCATTCGAGCCGCGCCATGTCCGGCAGATAGGGCAGGTTTTTTGCCGGTTCATAATCCGCAATAAAATCGGCGAATGTCGCGCCGTAAAAGTTCAGGTTTCCCTGATCCGGCGGATTGCTTATGACGTACTTGTTGACAGCCCCTTTTAGAAAATCAGTGCCGACAAGCTTTTCCGTCAGCGGGTAGACGGCGATGACGGCCTGGCTCAGGCTCGTCATGACGTTGTTGCGGTAAACCTTCATGCGGTTTGCAGCCGATATGCCGCCGGATATAAAAATGCTTTGGAAATTCTTATCCAGAGCGTCCGGATCGAAAATCGTATTCCTGAACTTCTCCTGAATTTTATTCAGCCGCATGGGCAGCCGTCCCGACTTTGTCGATGATTTCTTGCGCCCTGTCCGATTCGCCGACAAGAACGGACAGGTCCGGAATGTCGCCATCCCATTCAATCAGCGTCGGCACGGGGCCAAGGCGCGCTACGGCATATCCGTACAAATCCCATACTTCCGGGCGCACAGGGCGGTTGTGCGTGTCGACCAGCAGTTTCCCATCGTCGAATTCCCGCTCCGTGTGCCCGGCCAGATGGATTTCGCGCACCTTTGCGGCGTTGATGCCGTCTATATATTGCCGTGCGTCGATTCCATGATTAAATGACTGCACGTAAATATTGTTTACGTCGAGAAGGATATGGCATCCCGTACGCCGCGCGGCCTCGTTGATGAATTCCCATTCGGACATTTCATCGATGGCATAAGCGATATAGCTTGACGGGTTTTCAATCAGGATTTTTCGCCCGAAGAATTCCTGTGTGCGTTCGATGTTGTCGCACAGGCGGCCCAGCGTCTCTGCGGTATAGGGCAGAGGCAGAAGATCGTGCAGGTGCGCATTGCCGCTGGCGCTCCACGATACGTGATCGGATATCTGAAACGGTTCGTAAATGTCGATCAGTTCTCTGAATTTTTTAAGATGATCGCGGTCCACAGGCTGGTCGGATCCCAGCGAAAGCCCGACGGCATGAAGGCTGAGAGGGTACAGCTCTCGCGCTTTCCCCAGATAATGCCTGTGCCGCCCGCCGCCGAAATAATTTTCCGGATGGACTTCAATAAATCCTATGTGCGGATTTTGTTCGAGGATGTCCTCGTAATGCTTGCCCCGCAAACCAATCCCGGCGGGCCGCAGGGGCGCCGCCGGGATTTTGTTCCGATCCTTTTCAGGATCGCGCATCATTGTCAGTGGCCTTTGCCCTGACAGCTTGCCTTGCCGTCGCAGGAAGCCTTTCCTTCACCGCCGCCTGCGCCAGCCGTCAGGCTGCCGCCGACCAGTTTCTCGCACACGCCCTTGGGCAGCGCAATCCATTCATTGCCGTTGCCGTCAGCCGTTGCATGGCCCATGCAGCTGTGCGCCTTGTCGGCCGATCCGCAATCATTCATGCCGGCCTTGACGACGCCGAAACATTTTTCCTTGTCGGATCCTTCCTCGGCTTTTGCGGCATTGGCGGCGGCCAGCGATACTGCTCCGGCAATCAGGCCGGCCGTGATGATTTTCTTTGCGATCATAGTCTTCATTCTCCTCGTTTTTAAGATTGTTGAAACTGCGGCAACTGCGCCGCCGGTTACATATTCGCCCGTCCGGGCTGTCCGGTTACAATAGCAAATCGGTAGCCTGTCTAGAAGCGGTCCGGTCGGGAGGCGCAGAAAATGTTGCGTTTTATATAAAAATCCGTATTTTTGCTGCATGGTGGCACAGGTGGCACACAGGTTTGCTTTCGGGAGCAACTGGCAAAATTTTCTGGAAACAGTTACCGGGGATGAAATCCTGGAAGCGGTTGATAATCTTGCGCGCCTGGTTCCCGGCGCAACTCTGGAAGGGAAGCGTTTTCTGGATATAGGCTGCGGATCGGGCCTGCATACGCTGGCCGCCATCAGGCTCGGCGCGAAATCCGTTACAGCATTTGACATAGATAAAAAGAGCGTGCAAGCGACGCAAAAAATCCTTGCCGAACACGCTCCCGGTTATCCGGCGGAAGTCACGGAAAAAAGCATTCTACGGGCGGAGGCCAATACTCCTGCGGCCTATGATGTCGTTTACAGCTGGGGTGTTTTGCATCATACCGGGGCTATGTGGCAAGCCATCAGGAACGCCGCCGGCATGTTCGGCAGCGGCTGCGCCGAATATGTTTTTGTGCGGTGACGGGGCCGGGAATGGAAGGCCTGAAACTGAAAACCCTGTCCGCAAGCCTGCCCGTGCCCGAGCCGCTTCAGGCGCTGCTTACAGCGTTGAACCGGACAGGCGTTGTCTGGTGCAGCTGGAAAAGCAACGAACATCTGGCGGAAGGGATTTCCGGCAAAACCGATATCGATGTTTTGTTCAACGCTGCCGATCGCAGGCGCGTCATAAAAATTTTTTATGATTGCGGGTTTATGGTTTTTGAAACGGCGCGGCATCGCGCCTACCCCGGCATCCTGGATGCGATTTCCGTCAATAATGCGATGGGCGCGGTTTTTCACATACATGCTCATTTTCTGCTGTGTCTGGGCGAAAAAAATCTTAAGAGCGTCATTCTGCCGTGGAGCGACCATATCCTGCAAAACAGGGTTTCTGCAGAGGATTTTCCGCAGGCCTATGTTTCCGCGCCCGCGGATGAGATGATTTTGCTGCTGGTCAGGGAAGCGCTTAAGGTGCGCGCACGCGACAGAGCGTTTGCAAAGCGCGATGGCGCATGGGGCGGGAAGGGCTTCACAAGGGAATTCAACTGGCTTAAGGAACGGGCGGTTCCTGCGGAAATCAGGGATGCCGCTGAAAAACTGATGAACGCAGGCGCTGCCGCCGTTATCCATGAAATGGTTACGCAGGGCGTAACGCTTGATCGCCTTGAACGGCTACGGAAGGAAACAACCGGACTCGCTTTGCAGAGCGGATGGCGGCGGATAGGCGGCGTTCCGGCCGTCATGCAGGCGTGGTTGCGGGAAGGAATCATGTTGTTTGCCCGCGTTCTTGAAAAGGCAGGCGCCGGGCGGACGCTCATCGTTCAGAAGCGCGTCCTGCCGGGCAAGGGGATCGTGGCAGCGTTGCTGGGGCCGGACGGATCGGGAAAGTCCAGCGTGGCAAGGGAAACCGTTGCGCGGTGGAGCCGGAAGATCGATGTCTGTCAGGCGTATTTCGGCACAGGCGACGGACAGCAGCCTTTTTTACAATGGGTTCTTAAAAAACTTCTTGCAGCAGGATTGCTTGTAAGGGAAAAACTCGGAAAGAAAAAGAATTGTGAGACCGTCCCGGCAGGCGGCGCAGGGCGCTTGCCGAGATCCCTGCCTGTTTATGCGATTATTGGCGCGCTTCATAAAAGGCGGCAGGCGCGGCGCATTGAAAAGCTTCGGCGGCGCGGATTTGTCGTTATCTGCGATCGCTGGCCGCAAAACCAGTTTGCAGGCATCAACGATGGCCCCTTTTTGCGCAGCGCAAAGGACGGCAAAAACGGGTTCCTGCGATTTCTGGCGCGGTGGGAGGAACGACAGTTTGAAAATATCTGCGCCGGCCCGCAGCCGGACATCGTCATCCGTATGATTCCATCTCTTGAGGTCGCAATCGCCCGCAAGAAGGAAAACATTGATATGGCCGCGTCTATAAAGGAAAAACTCTCTGCGCTGCGCGCACAGAGTTTCGATCCGGGCATTGAAGATCATGTTATCGATGCCGACAGGCCGTTCGAAACGGTTTTGGCGGAAGCGGGCGATATTATCTGGAAGAGCCTTTTGCATCGCCCCGCAAAAAAGCCGGCGCTCTATGAGTGCGTCGGGCTATCCGGCGCAGGAAAGACGACTGCCTGCCGGGAGATGTTCGTCCGAAAGAATACGCTGGCATCCGTCGATGATGTATTCACGCCGGAAAAACCGCTGGGCGTCATGCGGAAGATTTCTCTGACCTTGCAATCTTTGATGCGGGATCCCGGCGCATATTTTTATGCCGTAAATATTGTCTTCGGTCTGCGTTTATGGCGCCATGCCGGATCGCTCGGCCATCTATTCCGGCTTCCGGCGCAGAGGTTGCGTCTGAAAAATGCTGCGGCGGATGGCGGCGCATATCTGATTGAACAGCTTCTGCTGCAAAATCTCTGGTCTGCGCTGGTGACGGCGGATGTGCGCCGTTTTGCGCCTGATGCGCTGGCTCCTTTTATTGAGGCGCTCTATCGCGACATTGATGTCCGCATCCTGTATTTTGATGCGGAAGCCGGCGAGGCTGCGCGGCGCGTGACGGAAAGAAAGGACGGCGCCAGCCGCTTTGACCATTTGCCCCCCGGCGAAGCCGAAGAAGGTCTAAAAAAATATGGCGCGCTCATGAATGACATTGTCCGCGCCGCCCGTTATGCCGGGCTGGATGTCGTTGCGATTGACGCATCCCGGCCGCGAGATAAGGTCGCCGCGGACCTAGAGAGCGCGCTAGAGGAATGCTGAAGCCTTGATATTCTTAAGGCACGGGAATGCCTGGTCCCGCTCGCTTATAATGGGCGTTTTGACGGGCCACTTGATGGCAAGGTCCGGATCACTCCATAATATTCCGCCCTCTTCACTGGGCGAATAATATTGCGAACATTTGTAATTCATGCAGGCGAATTCGCTTAGAACCTGAAATCCGCCTGCAAAGCCAGGGGGCATATAGATCTGGGTTGGTTCCGTATGCCGCAGTTCGATCGTAAAGCATTTTCCAAAGGTTGGGGATTGCTGGCGGACATCGACCGTTACCTGGAATATGTGACCATATGACGGCCATAATAGCTGTCCCTGCGATTTCTGAATGTGCAGACCGCGCAGCACGTCCTGTTTCGAATAAGAACAGTTATCCTGCAGGAAATCGACAGGCATCCCGGCATCGCGGTAGTCCTTCAGGCGCCATGATTCATAACAATAACCTCGTTCGTCCCCGAATTTTCCAGGCCGTATCAGCAGCAGGCCGGGAAGGACTGTTTCCTGGATGTCTATTGCGCTCATGCCGTCAGCGTTGCCTCCAGCGAGTTTCGATACGCGCATATGGGCATCGCTCCGATCAGGTTCCTGTAATCGTTATCCCCGATAAATTTCATGCGCCAGGCAATTTCTTCCGGCGACGCAATCAGGATATTCTGTCTGTTTTGAATGACCTCGACGAAGTTCGAAGCCATAAGCAGGGAATCCGGCGTTCCGACGTCGAACCAGACATTTCCGCGCCCCAGCTTGTGCGCATCGACGGCACCTTCTCCCATGTATAATCGTATGAGGTCGGTTATCTCCAGTTCGCCGCGTTTTGAAGGCTTCAATTTTTTTGCTCTTTGCGCGGCATCCGCGGGAAAGAAATAAAGGCCTGTGATTGCCCACGGAGATACAAATTTTTCCGGTTTTTCGATCATATCAATCATACGGCCGTCAGCATCGAATTTGGCAATGCCGTAACGGGAGGGGTCTTTGACGCTGTACAGGAAGACATGGCACGTTTCCGCATTTCCTGCGCTTTTCGCCAAAAGAGCGGAAAAGCCCTGGCCGTAAAAAAAATTGTCGCCCAAGACCATTGCCGCCGGGTTGCCGCCGATAAATTTTTCCGCGATGATAAGTCCGTCGGGCAGTCCGCGCGGCCTATCCTGCGTCTGGTAATGGAGAGATAAGCCAAAATGCCGGCCGTCCTTCAGAAGGGTTTTCATGGCCGTAAGGTCTGCGGGCGTACTGACGATCATAATCTCACGGATGCCTGCGAGCATCAGAGTCGTCAGCGGATAATATATCGCAGGCTTATCGTAAACAGGTAAAAGTTGCTTGTTGACCGTGGCGGTCAATGGATGGAGTCGGCTGCCTGTGCCTCCGGCTAGAATAATTCCCTTGATTTCCATCATGTCGTCAGGCTTTTCCCCTTCGTTCGCGCGCAGGAATTGCTGCAAGCCCCTTTTGCCGGCTTAGGTACCATGTGACGGTTGTCCGGAGACCGGAGGCAAAATCCGCCTTTGGCCGCCAGCCCAGGTCGCGTTTCATTTTACCCGCATCGATAGCATAACGGAAGTCATGTCCGGGCCTGTCTTCAACAAAACTGATAAGATCGCGGTATGGTTTTCCACTCTTTCGCGGTTGCATTTCATCGAGGATGCCGCACAGCGCATGAACCAGATCAATATTGGAAAAATCATTTCCGCCGCCAACGCAATATGTTTCGCCGGGCGCGGCTTTATTAAGGGCTATCCAGAGCGCTTCTACGTGATCTTCCACAAAAAGCCAGTCGCGCATCTGGTATCCTTTCCCATAGATAGGCAAGGATTTTTCTTCAAGTGCATTTAAAATCATCAGCGGTATCAACTTTTCCGGGTACTGCCGCGGGCCATAATTGTTCGAGGAGTTCATGATGACAACTGGAAAGTCGAAGGTTTTCCAGTAACTGCGCGCCAGAAGATCCGAGGACGCTTTGGACGCCGCATAGGGGGAGTTGGGACGGTAAGGGGAATTTTCGTTGAAAAAACCGTCCTTGCCCAGCGCGCCGAAAACCTCATCTGTGGACAGATGAATGAAGCGAAACGAATCCTGCGCATCCTGCGGCAGTTTGCGCCAGTAATCGAGGCCGGCCAGAAGTAAATTCTGCGTGCCGATGACGTTAGTCTGGATAAAAATCTGCGGCGCGTCTATGGAGCGATCCACGTGACTTTCCGCCGCCATGTGCAGGATACGATCCGGCTTGAAATCATTGAACAGGGCTGCCATTTTCGGCAGGTCGCATATATCCGCTTTTTCAAAGCGGTGTTTCGGGTGGTTAAGATGGCTGCCGAGATTTTCGAGCGATCCGGCATAGGTCAGCTTGTCGACGTTCAGGACATGACAGCCCTCGTCCAGCAGGCGGCATGTCATGTGAGACCCTATGAAACCCGCTCCTCCCGTAACCAGTATGCGCATAATGCCCTCTACGCCGCTTTTTCTGCCGGGCGCAGCAGTCTGATGGTTTCACGTATATTGTCTTTGAGGGAATCTGTTGCCGTAAAGCCCGCGCGGCGCAGGCGTTCGTTGCTGACCTCATAAGATAGCTGGTTCATAATGGCATTATCGACCAGTTTGACTTCAAGGCCGGGAACGAACTCCCTGATCGTATCCACGACTCCGCGAACGGTGAAATTTTCAGTCACCACGTTATAAAGATAATCGCCAAAAGCCCTATTTTTAATCGCGAAAGCCATAAAGCCGCAGGCATCGCCAAGTCCCAGATAGGGCCGTTTCTGATCCATCGCCGTGCGCCAGACAGTGATCGGCTGGCCCATGCTTGCTTGCCAGCAGAATTTGTTTACGGCCGTATGAAAGCGCATGCCGGCCGAGACGCCGAAAATAGTGCCAAATCGCGCAATGCAAAACTTCAATCTTTTCGTGTCATGGCTTCTGATAAGGGCTTCTTCTTTTATTTTACAGTCGGCATACGGGCTCTGCGGCTTAAGGGCGGCGCAGTCTTCGTCGACAAGGCCGTCCTGCACGCCGTATACGCTGGTTGAGGACGGGAACAGCAACGGAACGGCATTTTTAATGCAGGCATTGATGATGGCTTGCGTACCCGGCAAATTGTTCCTGAATATCAGATTGGGATCATGGGCCGTTCCTGCGGCATCCGTCGTCGCGCCGAGATGGATGACGGCATCGGCATCCGCTACATGCGGATTAAGGTCCATATTTCGTACATCGCCTTCAATAAATTCATGGGATAATGATTTAGGCAGGTTGAAGAGGCTGCAATAACGCTGGGTCTGCAGATTATCGATGACAACGATATGCGCGCCCGGCAGCAGTTCCGTTGCGCGCTGCAAAAAGCCCGATCCGATATGCCCCAAGCCGCCGGTTAGAACTATCTTCATTTGTTTTGCTCCCTGAGCTTCAGGAAGGCATTATAATCTCTAATGTAATCTTTTTCATCATAGCGGTGACTGGCCAGAACCATAAGAAGGCTTCCGGCTTCATATTCCTGTTCCGCCCATAGGCCGGCCGGGATCAAAATTCCCTTTTGCGCGCTGTCGAGGGCAAATGCCTTTTCCTTCAGTCCATCCTTGATAACAAGCGCGATTTTTCCTTTCAGGCACACCAGAATTTGCTGACATGCGCGGTGGGCATGGGCGCCGCGCTTGCCGGCACGGCTTGCGTCAATCGTAAATATCCGCTCGATCGCAAATGGTACATGAGGGGGACTTTCGAAAACGGTCAAAACCGCCTCCATCGATGGATGGCAGGGAAATGTTATTTCCTTTACATCGCTGAGGGCGGGCAGAAACACCTTATCCTCCCAGTATTTTTCTGATGCCGTCCGCGTAATGCGCAATCTGGTTTTCACTCAGCGTATAGGCGCAGGGCAGGTTGATGCCGCGGTTTGAAACATCGTAGGCTACGGGACAGTTCTTCGGCCCGTCAGCGGCGTATTGAGGGAAAGCGGGCAGGGATGTCAGCGGATAGAAGAACGGCCGCACCGGCAGCCCCAGCTTGCCCAGTCGATCCATCGCCTGTTCTTTCGTGATGCCGTACGATTTGCCAAATACCAGGGCGGGACACCAGACGCCGTTATAGACGTTGCGCGGCTCCGGGTTCAGGTAGAGGTCGGGAATGTCCTTCAGGTAACTGCGGAAGGTCTTCCATATCCAGCGTTTACGCTCCACCAGTTCATCAATTCTTTTGAACTGCGCATAGGCGAGCGATGCCTGCAGGTTCGATGGCATGTATTTGAATGTTACTTCCGTGTTGTAATAAGTGCCGGGAGATCGTCCATGATCGCGCAGGAACTTGCAGCGCTCAAACAGCTTGTCGTCGTCCAGCAGCAGAATCCCGCCTTCGCCTGTTGTTATCGTTTTTGTACGGTGGAAGCTGAAAACGGATCCAACGCCGAATTTTCCGGCGCGGATATTCTGGTATGTGGATCCGAGAGCCTCCGCTGCATCCTCTATCAGGTATATGCCCGCATCGTCGCAGATTTTCTGCAGCGCGTCCATTTCCGGCATGTTGCCGAACAGGTCTACGGCGATAAGGGCCTTCGTTTTCTTCGTGATGCATTTTTTGACCGTATCCGGCGTAACGCACCAATGCACCGGGTCTATGTCGGCGAAAACGGGTTTGGCGCGCTGGTAGACAACGGGGGCGACCGATGCGATCCATGTGCATTCCGGCACGATTACCTCATCATCGTCCTTGATTCCCAGTCCGGCCAGCAAAAGGTGGATTGAAGTCGTGCAGTTCGGGGTCATCAGCCCGTATTTGCGATTGTGCCATCCGGCGAATTCACGCTCGAATTTTTCGACATACGCATAGGCGTCCTTGCCGTACCAGCCGTTGCGAAGCATGTTGGTAACAATGGCGATATCTTCTTCCGTGACCCACGGTCCGGCCATCTGGATATCGTCTGATTTTGGCAGTGTGGACATTTTAGCCTCCGCTGCGACTATAGGGGATATTTAGGAAAATAAAAAGAGGAGAAACATATCCTGATCCAGCAGTGTTCTATCTTGTGCCAGCGGCTAGCAGTCGCACTGTTTTCTACACTTCATACGGGTAAGTAGCGTCCATACCCGGTCGGCACTGGGGTAGTAAAAAATTGAAAGGACGCTATTGAACAGCAGAAGATATCAAGTTTTTGAAGCTGGTTTCAGCCGGATTTTCGCCAGATCCATCCTTTTACCGGACCAAAATCGCCAATATTTGGTGGAAGGCGCAGAGCAATTTTGTTAATTTTTGAATCGTACTTCAGTTCGCCCCCGTCCGGTTCTCCCACGGCTGCATAAACGACGCGGCTCAGGAAATGGTATGTGCTGGATATGTGGTCGAAATATTCAATCCGCCGTCCGGCGTTTTGCCAGCTTTCCACTTCCACGATTGAAAAGAAAAGGTTGTGCCAGGGAATTTCCATTTTCTCAATGCCCAGAATTTCTCTTTGGGCGTTTGTCTTGTTCTGGCCGTCTATGGTGCATTCGACCATAATAAAACAGCCACCTGGCTTCACCAGTGCCATAATATTTTCAAAAGCTTCCCTTTGTTCATCCAGAGAGTTGAGGTTGATCAGGGACCGTTGCGTATAAACAGCATCGAACAGCCCGATGTCTTTCGGCAGATCGCGTAGGTCCGCGAACCGCCAAGATAATCTGTCCTTAAGGGGTTTCCCGTTTTGGGTTGCAAGGGCTACCATTTCAGGGGAAAAGTCCAGCCCCATACCATTGATAGCAATCTTTTCGCAGGCTTCAATCAAGGTCTCCCCGTTTCCGCAGCCTGCGTCCAGAACCCTTGCACCTCGCGGAAGGAAACGCAGGATGAAATCGGTCTCAATGCGCTTGAGCATGAAGTCGTTGCTGCCGGAGATTTTTCCCAGCTTGGCTCGATCATCCCAGAATCCGCGCTTTTGCTCCGTCAGAGTGCTCATGGGGAAATCATATACAAGCTTCTATATTTTGGCAAATACCAAGTTACACGGTTTTTTAATCCGGTGCGTTTCCGGCAATCCGGACTGGGAGAAATAATCGTCGCTGCTGAGGGGCTGGTAGAGGCTGCGGTAGACAAGTCTATAGGGCATCTTTTCCGCCCAGAAATCCAGAAATTCTCCGACGTTTATGAAACGGGCAGGGATCGTCTGCCCGTAATAGTTTTGTGCCGTCACGAAACTCGGCATGTCCCCTACCAGAAGATCTGACAGAACGAAAAAGTCCGGCTGGAACTGCGTGGCAAGATCCGTCAAAAGTTTTCGCCAATCGTCGATATATTGCAGCGTACTGCCGAGATGAACGATGTCCGCCGATTTTCC
>JACQIJ010000181.1 GCA_016198545.1 Pseudomonadota bacterium | reverse complement strand
GCTTGAGGAAGGCTATATAAAGGCGTCCGCGTCCGGTGGATTGAGAGGCGCGACGATAACGTTCCCCAAGGTATCGGTCGGGGCGACAGAGAATCTTATAATGGCTGCGGCGCTGGCTAAAGGCGAAACGCTTCTTCATAACGTGGCGATGGAGCCTGAAATCGTCGATCTGGGGCATTGTCTCATCAGGATGGGCGCAAAGATTGAAGGTCTCGGAACGGAAACCATCAGGATTGAAGGCGTGTCCTATCTGGGGGCAGCCGAACATCCGGTTATTCCCGACCGTATAGAAACCGGCACTTATATGATTGCCGTTGCCATGACGGGCGGGACGGTGCGTCTGAAAAATGCGCATATCGAGCATCTCGCCGCGCTCGTGGGCCCGCTGGAAAAAGCCGGATTAAAAATCGAAAAGGACGGCGTCGACATCATTGTCAGCCGCAACGGCGCGGCGCTGATTGGTACGGATATCATGACCGAAGCCTATCCCGGGTTCCCAACGGATCTGCAGGCGCAGTTCATGGCGATGCTGACTCAGTGCGAAGGGGCGGGGATGGTCACCGAAACTATTTTTGAAAACCGGTTCATGCATGTGCCGGAACTGTGCCGCATGGGGGCCAATATCACGGTGCACAACGGATCGGCCATTGTACGCGGCGTGCGCAAGCTGAAAGGGGCTGAAGTCATGGCGACCGACCTGCGCGCAAGCGTTGCGCTGGTCCTTGCGGCGCTGGTTGCCGATGGCGAAGCTTTTATCAATCGCATCTATCATCTGGATCGCGGCTATGAAAATATAGTTGAGAAACTGCAGTCCTGCGGCGCGGAAATAGAGCGCGTTCCCGAAGAAAAATCCTAATTTTACGCCCTGTCAAAGGGGTCGAAGATGCATTAATCTGGTCGGGATGAAAGGAACCGACAGCATAAGCCGTATTGCCGAATTGCAATTGCCGGACAGGGATATGTTCGTCGCGCCCGACCATTTGAAGAGGGAAAGGCAGTCTGCCCTTGCAGACATCCTGAATCAAAGCCATTTTCAGCCGCGCAATGACAGCAGCGGTCCCTATGCGTTGCGCATGGCGATTGAAGAAAGCCGCCTCGTATTCCGTATAAAAAATTCCCTGGAGCAGGAGTTGAATGCGCTGGTTTTATCGTTGAAGCCGTATCGCCGGTTGATACAGGATTATTTCCTGATGCTGCAAAGTTATGAGCAGGCGCGCGCGCATGCGACGCGGGAAAAGCTGGAGGCGATCGACATGGCGCGCCGCGCGCTGCATAACGAAGGGGCTGAACTTTTGATGGGGAGGCTGGAAGAAAAAATAGATATGGATTTCGAAACGGCACGAAGGATATTCACTCTCATCTGCGTGCTCCATAAAACAAACGTGCGGTTGATGAGGTAGACTATGCCGCAGGCCGATTTCGATATATGCGTAATTGGGGGCGGGATAAACGGCGCCGGCATCGCGCGCGATGCCGCAGGCCGCGGTCTGCGGGTTCTGCTGGTTGAGGCAGGAGATCTTGGGGGCGCGACATCTTCAAACAGCACCAAGCTGATACATGGCGGGCTGCGCTATCTGGAGTATTGCGAATTCAGGCTGGTCCGCGAGGCGTTGAAAGAACGCGAGGTTCTCATGGACCTTGCGCCGCACATTATCCGGCCGATGGAATTCATTCTTCCGCATGATGAAAATCTTCGGTCCGCATGGATGATACGTATGGGTCTTTTCCTGTACGACAACATGGGAAGAAGGAATAAACTGAAAAAGTCTCATGGGATACATCTGTCCGCGCACGAAGCGGGCGATGTTCTGAATGACAGGTACTGGCAGGCTTTCTCCTACTCCGACTGCGTTGTTGATGATGCGCGGCTTGTCGTAGCGAATGTTATGGATGCGGCGGAGCGCGGCGCTGTCGTTATGCCGCGTACGGGCTGCACGAATCTGGAGCAGGAAGGCAATGTCTGGCGCATATCCTTGCGCGACGTGGCGGGAAGGGTTTTTACCCGGACGGCCTCGGCGGCTGTAAACGCCACGGGCCCGTGGGTGCGCGGTTTTCTGGAGTCTTCCGGCCTTACGGGGCCTGAAACGCCGCGCATTCGCCTTGTCAAGGGAAGTCACATAGTCGTTCCGCGCCTGTACGAAGGCGATTACAGCTATGTCTTTCAACAACCTGACAGGCGCATCGTGTTCGCCATGCCGTATGAATACGCCTACACGCTCATCGGGACGACAGAGGTCGATTTTGATGGCGACCCGTCCGGGGCGCAAATTGAAGAAAGAGAAATAAATTATTTATGCAATGCCGCCAACCGGTCCTTCAAGGCGCAGATTGCGCCGGATCAGATCATATGGTCCTACAGCGGCGTCAGGCCGCTGCTGGAGGATGAGAATGAAAGCGCGACGGCGGTCACGCGCGATTACCAGCTTATCCTCGACCGGACTCATGGTCCGCCCTTGCTTTCCGTGTTCGGCGGGAAAATAACGACCTATCGGCGGCTATCGGAACAGGCTGTGGATGAGCTCTGCGGCGGGCGGCGTTGGACGGCTGCGGAGCAGCTCCCCGGCGGCAATATTCCGGACGGTAATATGGATGCCTATATGCAGGCGCAGGCGCAGCGCTATCCGTGGCTGCCGCCTGAAATGCTTTACCGCTATGCGCATACCTATGGGACGAGAATGGATGTTTTTCTTCAGAACTCCAACAGCCTGAACGATCTCGGCCGGCATCTCGGCGAAGGCATTTTTGAGGCGGAAGTTTATTATCTGGCAGCGGCGGAGTGGGCGCGTACCGTCGAGGATATATTG
>JACQIJ010000182.1 GCA_016198545.1 Pseudomonadota bacterium | reverse complement strand
CAATCGAATATCATGGCGCGCCTTTCTCGGGGTGGCAGCGGCAGGAAGACGGCGTGTCGTCCGTGCAGCAAGCTGTGGAAGATGCGATATTCGCTTTTTGCCAGCAACGCCTGACACTGCACGTCGCCGGGCGCACCGATGCTGGCGTTCACGCCCGGGGGCAGGTCGCTCATTTCGATCTTGATTACGGGAATCGTTCTCTTCCGGGCGCCGATTTGGCCAAGGCCCTGAACGCCCATTTGCGCCCGCTTCCGGTTTCAGTGATCGATGCCTGCGAAGTCGCGCCTGATTTTCACGCCCGGTTTTCCGCAAAAAACAAATTATATACGTACAGGATCATAAACCGGGCCGTGCCTCTTGCGATAGACAATGGATTAGCATGGCATATCAGGCGTACATTGGACGTACAGATGATGCAAAAGGCAGCGGGATATCTTCTGGGAAGTCATGATTTCACCACATTTCGTGATTCGCAGTGTCAGGCGAAGTCTCCGGTCAAAACGCTTGATAAGTTTGAAATCGAAACTAAACAATATGATAATTACGGCGGCCGGGAAATCCTGATGCATGCGCAGGCGCGCTCTTTCCTGCATCATCAGGTTCGCAACATGGCCGGAACGCTGTCGCTGGTCGGCGAAGGAAAGTGGAAGCCGGAAGATATCGGGTCCGCGCTCGAAGCCCGCGACCGCACGAAGGGCGGCCCGACCGCCCCGGCGGAAGGGCTTTATTTGATTCGAGTCGACTATTAGGGTAAAAAAGCAAACAGGAGAATATCATGCCCAAACCGTCCGTCAATCTCGGCAAGCTGCCCCCCTACCTGTTCGCGGAACTGGACCGCAAAATCGACGCCGCGAAGGAAAAGGGCGTGGATATCATCAATCTGGGCATCGGCGACCCCGATCTTCCCACCCCGGCGCCGGTCGTAAAAGCGCTGCAGGAAGCCGCCGCCGACCCGGCTACGCACAATTACTCGCCCTACAGCTTCACGATAGATTACAGAAAGGCCGCCGCCGCATGGATGAAAAGCCGCTTCGGCGTCGAAGCCGACCCGGCCACGGAAATCCTGGGCCTGATCGGATCGAAGGAAGGCATCGCGCACATCATCCTCGCCTATGTCGATCCGGGCGATGTCGTGTTGTGCCCATCCCCCGGCTACCCGGTTTACGCGAACTACGCGCTTTTGTGCGGCGGGACCGTTCACGCCATGCCGCTGAAGGCCGGCAACGGATTCCTGCCGGATTTCGGCGCGATCCCGGAAGAAACGGCGCGCCGGGCCAAAATCATGTTCCTGAACTACCCGAACAACCCGACGGGCGCGCTCGCCGATGAAAAATTCATCCGCGAAGCCCTCGCCTATTGCCGCAAATACGACATCCTGCTGTGCCACGACAACGCGTATTCGGAAATGACGTTCGACGGCTACCGCGCGCCGAGCTTTCTGTCGGAGGCGGACGCGAAGGATATCTGCATCGAATTTTTCTCGCTTAGCAAAATGTACAACATGACCGGCTGGCGCGTCGGCTTTGCCGTTGGCAACGCGGCCGCGCTGAAGGCGCTGGGCCTCGTCAAGAGCAACACCGATTCGGGCGCGTTCAAGGCCATCCAGCGCGCAGCAGCCGTCGCGCTGTCGAAATCCGATGAACTGACGGCGGGCCTGAACAAAATCTATGCGCAAAGGCGCGATATTGTTGTCGCGGGCCTGCAAAATCTGGGATGGGATTTCACCGCGGGCGTGGCGACGTTCTATCTCTGGATTCCCGTGCCGCCCGGCATGGACAGCGCGGGCTTTTGCGAGGCGCTGTTTGAAAAATGCGGCATCGTCACCGCGCCCGGCCTCGGCTACGGACCCGCCGGCGAAGGCTTCTTCCGCATCGCGCTGACAGTCCCCGAAGCGCGGCTGAAGGAAGCGTTGTCCCGCATGGAAAAAGCCGGCATCCGCTATGGCATGAAAAAAGCCGCCTGAAAACAATGAAATGCGAAATCATCTGGGATAAAGATGCGGCGGAAGAAGTTTTCCGCCTGTGTCCGCGCTCGAATCTTCTGCAATCTTCCGTCTACGGCGATGTTTTTTGCGCGCTCAACGGCATGCGCGCGCGGCGCGGGGTCGTAACGCGCGGCGGCAGGCGGGCGGGATGCGTCCAAATTCTTGAATCCGGCGCACTGGGCAATCTGCTGCATGCAGTCATTCTCGACCGCGGGCCGCTATGGCTTCCCGGATTCGGAAGCGCCGACGACGCGGCTGCGTTTTTTTCCGCCTTCAATGAGGCATTGCCGCCGCGCATCGGGCGGCGGCGGCGCATCATTCCCGAAATCCCGGATGGAGATCCCGCGCGGAATGCGCTTCTTCGGTCGGGCCTGAAGCGTCTTGGCCGGCCCGGCTACCAGACCCTGTGGCTCGATCTTCGCGCCGATATTGACGTAATATTAAAAACCTTGAGCTCTTCATGGCGTAACAAGGTGCGAAAAGGTGAAAAAAGCGGCCTTGAAATCATATGGGAAACGAAAAATGCCGAAATCGCTCGGCTGTTAAGGATTTATCAACGCGATAAGGGCAAAAAGGGATATGAGGGACCATCCCTTCGTCTTGCCGCCGCCCTGGCGGAGAAGTTTCATCAGCAGGACTCTTTTCTGGCAGGGCAGGCGCGGATGGACGGCGTGACGGTCGCGGCGGTTCTGATATTCCGCCACGGCACAAGCGCCACCTACCAGATCGGCTGGACGACGGAAAATGGGAAAAAACAGGCGGCGCATAACCTTCTTTTATGGCAGGCCTGCGTGACATTGAAGGAAAAAGGCATAGACTATTTTGATCTTGGAGGAGTGAACGATGAAACGGCATATGGCGTCAAAAAATTCAAGGAAGGCATGGGCGGGGCGCTTGTCACGCTGGCCGGTCATTATATCTAGCGTCGCATTTTTAATGCTGGTTTCCGCCGGCGTTTTCGCAGGTTCTGCGGACAGCGCGTCTCCGGGCGTTATCGCTTCCATTGGCAAAAACACGCAGAAAATGACGTACGAAGTATATGCCGGCGGCATCAACGCCGTGGAGGCCGAGCTTGACGTCGGCTATGAATCAAAGGACAGGTATCACCTTTCGCTCGCCGCGCAGACGCGCGGGTTTCTGCGCAAGCTCGCGCCGTGGAGCGGCATTTTTGAAACAAAAGGCTGGCGCCTGAAAGGCGGCGTGGAAACGCCGGAAATGCACCGGTCTTCGGCCATATGGCGCGACGAAGAGGAAATCAAGGAATATTCCTACGGGCAGGACGGATCGTTCAAAGGCCTGCGCATCATCGAGGAAGGCGAGGACAAAAGTGAAGAGATCGACGATGAACTGACGCAGGGCACTATAGACGCTCTGACCGCGACGCTCGAAGTCATGAAGAAAATCGCGTCCGACGGCGTATGCGAAGGGGATTCGGAAGTATTCGACGGCGACCGGCGTTTCCGCCTCATCTTCAACCACGAAGCGGACGAAATTCTGGACGCCACGAAATACAACGTCTATCACGGGCCCGCCGTGCGCTGCTCTGTCGAGGTCGTGCCCATCTCCGGGAAGTGGCATACGAAGCCGCGCGGCTGGCTGTCAATACAGGAACAGGGACGCGAGAACGGCGCCCTGCCGACCGTCTGGATGGCAAAAATCGATGAAAGCGGCCCTGCCGTGCCCGTCAAAATCCGCGTCAAGACCGACTACGGCACGCTTTTCGCCCATATGGTCAAATACAAAAACGGCGTGAAGGAAATCGTCGCGGCCAAGGCCGACTGAAATACTCTATTGACATAGACGTAAATGTCGCCCTATCTTCCCTGTACATAATTATAAAAACAGGGGACGGCATTGGACGATGATCCAAAAAGATTTCTGAGGAATTTTTTCGGCTTTCACGGGACTGACTTCGGCAAGCAGAATAACTGGGAGCTCGAAGCGCTTAAAAAGCTGGGAGAAAAACGTCATAAATTGATGGGCGAAAGCGCTCTCGCGACGCCCGCAAATTCCTTCAAGGCGATGTGGGAAATCGCCAGGCCCTACTGGCAGTCGGAAGAAAAATGGAAGGCCTGGGGCAAGACAGGCGCCATCGTGGGCATGACGCTCGGCATGGTCGGCCTTGACCTTGCCATAGCGAATACCCTGGGCGATTTCTGGGGATCCGTTCAGCGTTATGACGCGGATATGGCGCTGAACAAAATCGAATGGTTTTCCGTTTATGCCTTTTCCTGGGTATTTTTGCGGGGGGTAAACCAGAAGACAAGCAAGACATTGCAAATGGATTGGCGGAACTGGCTGACGAAACAATTCACGGACGCCGTCTTCGACAAAAAGGCCCTTTCCCGCGTCAAGAGCGATAACATAGACCAGCGGATTGCCGAGGACCTCAACCTTCTGCCGGAAAAAACGATCGCCCTTGTCACGGGGGCCACCTTGAAAGGCGGCTACGGGATTCTTGAGGCAGCAACGACGTTCCTTGGCTTCATCGGAATGCTGGCCACGGTGTCGGGGACGATGCCGGTGACCATAGGCGGCGCGACATACAATATGCCTTATATGGTTCCCGTCGTCATAGCCTATGCCGCTATCGGAACGGTCGGCGCCCGGTTGATCGGCAAGCCGCTGAACGCCCTGAACTTTCAGAAGCAGAAGCGGGAGGGCGACTACCGCCACGGCTGGGCGCACGTAAGGGAAAACAGCAATGAAATCGGGCTGTGGGACGGCGAGGATGCGGAGAAAAAAATTCTCGATGAAAAATTCGGGCCCGTCAAGAAGAACTGGACGCCGCTCGTAAACAAGGAAAAGCACGTCACGTGGTATTCGGCGGCATATGAACAGATAGCAGCCATTTTCCCGGTCGCCGTTTCTCTCCCGGCATATTTCTCCCACGAAATCGCCGACATCGGGGGGCTTCAGAAAATCGCGCGGGCATTCAACTCCGTGCAGAACTCTCTCAGTTTCGTCATCAATTCGTACGGGGAATTCGCCGCCTGCGCCGCAACATACGAGCGTGTCTGCGGATTGAGAAAAAATATCGCGGAGGCTCATGACTCCTTTGATAAAAAGAATGAGCCGCCCGTCAGCCCGCACACGGGAGGAGCGCCCGCGCCATGATGCCGCCTCTTCCGCAACCGCAACCTGAATTCAACGGCATGTCCCCGGCGGAAAAACCGAGAATCGTCATTTCCCGTTCAAAGGACGTGGAAGGGGTCCTGTACAAAAACCTGACGCTCTGGACCCCGGAGACGAAGGAAAAACCGTCAACCGTGCTCGTGCAGCCTTTCACGCATCAATTCAGGCCCGGCAACCGCGTCCTGCTGACCGGACCTTCCGGCTGCGGAAAATCGACGATTTTGCGCACCAAGAGAAATATGTGGATCGAGGGAAGCGGCGAAATCATTTACGGCGAAAATATACGTCTTTGCATCGTCCCGCAGCGGCCCCACCTTCCGCTGCGGAATCTCAAGGGGATCGTCACATATCCGGCCGTGGATCCGGAAATTTACGATGACGACAGGGTTATAGAAGTCCTTCACAAGGTCGGGCTGGCCCGCGTGCTGGCTGAAAATGACGGAAGGCTTAAGGCAAAACTGCATGATAACGACCTGGACGGATCCAGCTACATAAACATTCTGTCAGGGGGCCAGCAGCAGCGGCTGATGTTCGCGCGCGCCATCATAATGAATGCCAATTTCATCGCCCTTGACGAGGCCACCGCCGCGCTGGACAAGGGATCGGGGCCGGAAATGTATGAAACGCTCCTGCGGGAAATATCGGAAGATGCGATCATTCTGAGCGTTGCGCACAGGGATGACATCGCATGGCTTCATAATATCCATGCCGAGATCAGCAACGGGGTTTTCTCGGTGCGCCCGTTGTCCCTTTCGGAAAACGGCAATGAATGCCGCGAATCCCTGTGCCCGCATTGCCGCGAGCCACTCCCGTAAAATCGGGATTCGCCCCTCAGGAAAATTTCGTCCTGTTGGGAAACCCGTTCGGGGGTATGCGCCCGGCCTGCGCGCGGGTTCCGATCCACGGTTTGATGTCCTTCACAGGTGTTTCCGCGCCGCGCATCATGTAGGTCAGGCCCGCCTTCATGTTGAACGCCTTGGCATCCGCCATGCGGCCGTCCTTGTATTTTTGAAGGATGACACCCTTGCCTTTGGCCATCACGGGAATTTCCGACAACGGGAATACCAGCATCTTGCGGTTCGTGCCGATGGCGGCAAGGTAATCAGCGTCCGGCAGCACGGGGACGCAGATGCGCGCTTCGGCCTTGTCGCCGACATTCAGAACCTGCCGCCCGTTTTTTGTCTGGGCCAGCATATCCTTCGCCTCGACGATAAAACCGCGGCCGTCATCCGAAGCGACGAGGAACCTTTCTTCCGGATTGTAAACGCGGATGGAAACGATGGCCGCGTCATTCGGCAGATCGATCATCAGGCGCACAGGCTCCCCGAAGCCCCGCCCCGGCGGCAGCTTGTCCGCGCCGATCGTGTAAAAACGCCCGTTGGTGGCGAACAGGGAAACCCTGTCGGTCGTCTGCGCCTCCAGAATGAACCCTTCCTTGTCGCCTTCCTTGTATTTGAAATCGCCCGGCTTGTGGCCGTGCCCTTTCATACCGCGCAGCCATCCCTTGTCGGAACAGATGACGGTGACGGGCTCTTTTTCAATAAGGGATTCGGCCAGAACTTCGACATCCACGGGCTCCGGCGCCTTGCCGATTTTGGTGCGGCGCGCACCCAGTGCCGTATCGGCGCCGAACATTTTCCTGATTTCTCCTATCTGCGCGCGGATTTCCTTCCACTGCTTCGCTTCGGATTTGATAAGCGCCTTCAGATGATCGCGCTCTTTGGACAGATTGTCATGCTCGCCCTTGATCTCCATTTCCTCCAGCTTGCGCAAGGAGCGCAGACGCATGTTCAGGATTGCTTCCGCCTGCACTTCGGTCAGCTTGAAAGCCTTCATCAGTTCCGGCTTCGGCTCGTCCTTCGTGCGGATGATTTTGATGACCTTGTCGATGTTCAGATACACGATGAGATAGCCTTCGAGCACCTCGATCCTGTGCAGAACGGCTTCCAGCCTGTGCTGCGAACGGCGCACGAGAACTTCCTGCCGGTGCATCAGCCATGCCTGCAAAACTTCTTTCAAATTCATGACGCGCGGCACGACGCCGCCGTCCAGCACGTTCATGTTCAGGCCGAAGCGCACCTCCAGATCGCTGTGGCGGAACAGGGCTTCCATCAGCAATTCCGGCTCCACATTCTGGCTTTTCGGCACGAGGACGAGGCGGATATCCTCCGCGCTTTCATCGCGCACGTCATCCAGCATCGGGATTTTGCGCTCGGTAATCAGCTGCGCGATGCGCTCGATAAGTTTTGATTTCTGCACCTGATAGGGAATTTCGGTGACGATGATTTGATATGTCCCGCGCTTGCCGTCCTCGCGCTCCCACCTCGCCCGCAGGCGGAAAGAGCCGCGGCCTGTTTTATAAGCCTCCGCAATGCTGTTTTTCGGCTCCACCAGTATGCCGCCGGTCGGAAAATCCGGGCCCTTGACGGCCTTCAGAAGGTCTTTCACTTCCGGCTCCTGATCGGAGTCCAGCATCATCTCCATCGCCTCGCACAGTTCCGCCACGTTGTGCGGCGGGATGTTCGTGGCCATGCCGACCGCGATGCCCGACGATCCGTTGGCCAGCAGGTTCGGGAAGTTCGCGGGCATGACGATGGGCTCAAGGGAATCGCCGTCATAGGTCGGACGGAAATCGACTGCGTTTTCGTCGATGCCCTCCATCAGCAATTCCGCGACTTTCGTCAACCGCGCTTCGGTATAACGCATGGCGGCGGCGTTGTCGCCGTCGATGTTGCCGAAGTTCCCCTGTCCGTCCACCAGCGGATAGCGCACGGCAAAATCCTGCGCCAGGCGCACCAGCGCGTCATAAACCGACTGATCCCCGTGCGGGTGGAATTTGCCGATGACATCGCCGACGACCCGGGCCGATTTTTTCGGGCCCGTATTCGCGCCCAGCTTCAACTGGTACATCGCGTACAGCAGGCGGCGGTGAACGGGCTTCAGGCCGTCGCGCACATCCGGCAGCGAACGGCTCATGATGGTGGACAAGGCATAAGACAGATACCGCCCGGAGAGGATATCCCCCAGCGGCTGGTCGACTATCATCTGTTCCTTCGGCGCGGCATTGCCGCCGCCCTTAGCCTTGCGTGCCATCAGACAGAATGCCTTCTTTTGCGGTTAAGTGCCCGATATGTCTCGCAAATCTTTCATGAAAACGCAAGCGTTGTTCGGGAATCCCCCGGCTGTGGTGGTTGAAAACCCAGTGTTCCAGAAAATGGAAAGTCATCCGCAAGCCTGTAAACACTTCCTCATCCGAGGTATCGCCCCTGTCCGGTTTCAGAAAGGCGGGCAGGGACAGCAGCTTGTCCTGATACGGCGCGCCTTTCTCCCGGCTGACGGCATGGCCTGTTTTCGGACTGATCCATTCCAGCGCGGCCGCGTCGCCCCCGCCGGCGCAGCGCGACAGGTTCAGCGCAAACCCCAGTTCCTTCAGAAGCGCGACTTCCCACATCACATAGGCCGCGCCCCAGATATCCGAATCCATATTTTCCAGCAGGGCCTGCAGGCCGTGGAAAAGGCCCGGATGGGCTTCCCGCTCCGGCAGGGCCGCATCGCACAGCGCGCAGGCCGACAGCAACGCGCCCAGGCGCAACGCATCGTCCATGCATCCGGCGGCAAGGTTCCTGTCCTGCTCCAGCATGAAAGTCCCCAGCTGGTCGGCGACGCGGGAGGACCAGCGCGCGCCGACAAGATTTCCCGGCTGTAACGCGCCGCGGTTGCGGGATGATTGCCCGCCGCGCACATAACCCGCGTGACGGCCGTAATTTTCCGTCAGAACGGAAACGACCGCGCCGTTTTCCCCGTGCGGGCGCGCGGACAGAACGATGCCTTGATCCTGCCACTGTTCCATGAAAGCATTATAGATAGTCTGTCGCATTAAAGGAAACAGGAAAGCCGATGCTGCCCGCAAGACCGTTTTATCTGCTCCGCCACGGTGAAAGCGAAGCCAATGCCGCGCGGCTGACGGCGGGCGGGGGGCTTGATTCTCCGCTGAATGAAACGGGCCGGGCGCAGGCGCGCTCATTGGCGGCGCTCATCGATACATTGCCTGCAAAGCCGGACATCGTTTACCACAGCAGCATGATCCGCGCGCGGGAAACTGCGGAAATCCTGAATGCGTCATTGAAACTTGAAATCCGCGCCGCGCGTGATTTGCGCGAACATGAAGTCGGCGCATGGGAAGGTCAGCCGTGGGATGAAGTGTTTCCGCTGATATTAAGCAGGACCGATCCGCCCGGCGGCGAAAGCTTTCTTGCTTTCGGGCAAAGAATACAAAGCGTCATGGAGGATATCCGCAAAAAAAACCACCGCCTGCCTTTACTGGTGGCGCATGGCGGCGTGTTCCATGCTATCGGACGTCTGTACGACCATGAAGTCGGAACGATCCGCAACTGCCATCTTCATTATTTCGAGCCGCACCCGCCTCACGGCCATTTCCCGTGGCGGGTGTCGCGCTTCGATGCGGAAGGCGGAAAGCTGGCCGGAAAACCTGCGCCGTTCTGCGCATCGTCAGACGCTCCCTGATATACGT
>JACQIJ010000189.1 GCA_016198545.1 Pseudomonadota bacterium | reverse complement strand
TAAATATTTTTACATGAAGGCGATATTCTATGTCAAATTTTAAGAATCGCTCTCTTGAGCCACTTCGCGTTTCCCACTAAAATGACGTAATTATTGAATTTTTTACCCTCAGGTCCGCCCCATGAAAGACGCTCTCAAAGAAGCTGCGCTGGAATATCACCGCCAGCCGACGCCCGGAAAAATAGAAATAAAGGCCACAAAGGCGCTGGAGACCCAGCGCGACCTGTCGCTGGCCTATTCGCCCGGCGTAGCCGCCGCCTGCGCAGAAATCGAAAAAGACCCGTTGAAAGCTCTGGACTACACGTCGCGCGGCAACCTCGTGGCCGTCATCACCAACGGCACGGCTGTGCTGGGCTTGGGCGATATCGGCGCGCTGGCCGCCAAGCCGGTAATGGAAGGCAAGGCCATCCTGTTTAAAAAATTCTCCAACATCGATTCCATTGACATCGAGATCAACGAGAAAAACGTTGATAAACTGGTGGACGCGATCGCCGCGCTGGAGCCGTCCTTCGGCGGCATCAACCTTGAAGACATCAAGGCGCCGGAATGTTTTGATGTGGAGCGCCGCCTGCGCGAGCGCATGAAAATCCCTGTATTCCACGACGACCAGCACGGCACGGCCATTATCGTCGGTGCAGCGATGGTCAACTGGCTGCATCTATCCAAGCGCAAGTGGAAAGACATCAGGCTGGTCTGCAACGGCGCGGGCGCAGCGGCCATCGCCTGCCTGAACATGCTGATGCAACTTGGCCTGCCAAAGAAAAACATCACTGTATGCGACCGCGACGGCGTCATCTACAAGGGCCGGAATAAGGGCATGGACGCGGAAAAGGAAAAGTTCGCGGCCGACACGAAAACGCGCACGCTTCAGGAAGCGATCAAGGACGCCGATGTGTTCCTGGGCCTGTCCGCCGCCAACGTCCTGAAGGCGGAAGACGTGAAAAAAATGGCGCGCGCGCCGCTTATCATGGCGCTGGCCAACCCGACGCCGGAAATACTGCCGGAAGACGCCCGCGCCGGAAAACCGGATGCCGTCATCTGCACCGGGCGGTCGGATTATCCCAATCAGGTCAACAACGCGCTGTGCTTTCCCTATATTTTCCGCGGTGCCCTGGATGTCGGCGCGACGGCGATCAACGAAGAAATGAAGGTCGCGTGCGTTCACGCCATCGCGGAGCTGGCGCGGCGCGAAGCGACGGCGGAAGTCGCCAGCGTTTACAGCGGAGAGGATCTTGAATTTGGGCTGGATTACATGATCCCCAAGCCGTTCGACCCGCGTCTGATCGTCGAATTGCCGCTGGCCGTGGCAAAGGCGGCGATGGAATCGGGCGTGGCGACGCGACCCATCAAGGATACTGCCATTTACCGCCAGAAACTGCAGAGCTATACCTTCCGCACCAGCATGGCAATGCGGCCTATCATGGCAAAAGCCAAGGAAAACCCGAAACGCGTCGTTTACACCGAGGGCGAAGAGGAAAAAGTGCTGCGCGCGGTGCAGGTCGTCGTGGATGAACATCTGGCCAAGCCCACTGTCATCGGCCGCAGGCAGGTCGTGGAAATGCGCCTGAAGCGTCTTCATCTACGCATCAAGCCCGACCGCGATTTCGATCTTATCGACCCGGAGTACGACCCGCGTTACAAGGATTACTGGACGACGTACTACGAAATCATGCAAAGGCGCGGTGTCACGCCCGCTGTGGCCAAGACAACGCTGCACACCAATACGACCGTCATAGGCGCCCTGATGGTTTACAAGGGCGACGCGGACGCCATGCTATGCGGCGCGGTCGGCCATTATAAAAACCATCTGAAGGATGTCGTCGACATACTGGGCCTTCAGCGCGGCGTGGAGACGGCGGCGGCCATGAATGCGCTGATAATCTCGAAGGGCACCTTCTTCATATGCGATACGCAGATAAACCCTTCCCCCTCCATCGCGCAGATAAGCGAGATGACGATGCTGGCAGTGGAAAAAGTCAAACGGTTCGGCATTGCGCCGAAAGTGGCCATGCTGTCGCATTCCAGCTTCGGCACGCACGATTCGGAGAGCGCGTTCAAGATGCGCGCCGCTCTGGCAGATCTGCGTCAGCGCGCGCCCGATCTTGAAATCGACGGCGAAATGCAGGCGGACGCCGCCCTGTCTGAAAAAGTGCGCATGGAAATCATGCCCGACTCCACTCTAAAGGGAGAGGCCAATCTGTTCATCATGCCCGGCATCGATTCAGCCAATATCGCCTTTAACATGCTCAAGGTTCTGGGCGACGGAATATCCATCGGGCCGATACTTCTCGGCATTGCCCGCCCGGCACATATCCTGACTCCTTCGGTAACGGTGCGCGGCCTCGTCAACATGACGGCAGTAGCCGCCGTCACGGCCCAAAGCCACGAACAGGACAGCAAGAACAAGGTCGTCCCGCAGAAGATGCGGCGGACATAGACAACCCCCGAAAGGACTTTCACAGTCATGGCCTCGCCTGCTGAAAGCGAAAGCGATAAAATCAATCAAACGGCGGCGGACAATGCCGAGTCCCAGCCCGTTGGCCTGAGCGATACGAGCATCGAAGAGATTGCCGAAGCTCTTCATGAAAATAATGAAGAAATCCTGATCGAACAACTGACCCAGCTCGGCCCGGCGGACGCGGCGGAACTGCTGAGCAAGGTTTCGGGGGAAGACCGGTCCGAGCTTCTGAGCAAACACCGCGCCGCCTTCGATCCCCTGACCTTTTCCGAGATGGCGCCGGACCTGCGCCGAGAAATCCTCGAAGACATGCCTCCCGTTCAGGTCGCATCCCTGCTGTCCGAACTGGAAAGCGATGATGCGCTGGACCTTATCCTGAACCTGTCGCCGGAATTCCAGACGGACATCATCAAAAAACTCTCGGCCCGGACGCGCATAAAGCTGGAAGAAGGCCTGAGCTTCCCCGAGGAAAGCGCGGGCCGCCTGATGCAGCGGGAATTCGTCGCCATCCCGCAATTCTGGACGGTCGGGAAAACCATCGATTATCTGCGCGCCGCCGCCAGCGAATTGCCGGAAGATTTTTACGACCTTTTTGTCATTACGCCTACATACAAGGTCTCGGGAATCATTCCGCTGAACCGTCTTGTCCGCTCGCAGAGGCCTGAAAAACTTGAAAACCTGATGCTGGACAGGACCCATCCCATCCCGGCTGAAATGGACCAGGAAGAAGTCGCGCAGATATTCAGGAGGGAAGACATCACGTCAGCCCCGGTCGTCGATGAATCCGAACGGCTTATCGGCGTTATCACCGTCGACGACATCCTGGACGTCGTCGACGAGGAAGCGCACGAAGACCTTATGAGGCTGGCCGGCGTTGAAAGAGGGGATATGTACCGCGCCATACTTTCCACCACAAATTCCCGCTTCCGCTGGCTTTTCATCAACCTTCTGACCGCTATCCTGGCATCCATCGTAATTTCGTTCTTCGACGCGACGATAGAACAGATCGTTGCATTGGCCATCCTGATGCCTATCGTTGCGTCCATGGGTGGCAATGCGGGCACGCAAGCCCTGACCGTGGCAGTACGCGCCCTTTCCACGCGCGAGCTGTCAGGCGCCAACACCTTCCGCATCGTGTGGAAGGAAACGGTCGTCGGCATGTTAAATGGAATTGTCTTCGCCATCATCATGGGCGGCATTGCGGCGCTGTGGTTTCATAGCGCTGCGCTGGGCGGCATCCTCGCCGCGGCGATGGTCGTAAACCTTATATGCGCCGGTTTTTTCGGCACCTGCATCCCCATCCTCCTCGACCGGTGGGGCAGCGACCCTGCCATATCGTCGGCTGTTTTTCTGACGACGATCACGGATATTGTCGGATTTTTCGCTTTCCTCGGCCTTGCCGCCGTTTTCATCGCGTAAAGCAGTAAAGTAAAAGAGAGTACCTTATGTCAGCCTCAAAACTCCTCAGACCTTCCGCCGACTATAAAGACAGTTATCTCGCAGCCCTTGCGGAATATCACGCCGAAGGCCGCTATCTGTATTGCAACATTCCCATCCTGAAAGGAGATTTTGAATCTTATATAACAGCCCTGCGCACGGAACGCGGTTACCCCCACCAGCCCTATCAGGAATGGGTCGAGCCCGCGCCTGAAACGATAACGTGGCTGGTCAAGGACGATCAGTATATCGGCACGGTCGATATACGCCACCGCCTGAACTGGCACCTGGAGAAATGGGGCGGCCACATTCATTTCATCATCCGTCCTTCAATGCGCGGCAAGGGATTCGGCAAAAAAATTCTTCTGAAAGCCATTCCCATCGCAAATTACCTTGGCATCAACAAGGCGTTGCTGACCGTGGCGCCCCATAACCACGTCGCCATCAGGGTTATCGAGGATTGCGGTGGAAAATTCGAGGATGAACTGCCCGAAACCGGTCAGTTCCCGGCCCGCAAGCGTTATTGGCTTGATTGCACATAATATTAGATATATATAACTCCCATCATGGCCGGCAGAAAAACGAAGCGCAAATCCAGCAAGCATCCGCGCAAAAAAACAGTAAAAATCCCCTCATTAAAAAAAGTGGGAAAAT
>JACQIJ010000191.1 GCA_016198545.1 Pseudomonadota bacterium | reverse complement strand
GTCCGGTAAAACATGCTATCCCTGCCGGGCGGGTTTTAATTACAAAAGAGTATTTGCATTATGAAAAATAATGCGTGGCAAAAAAATGCGGCTGGCGAAAGGGAGAGAGCCCCCATCCTCTCCCGCGTGCGCATTCCCGCCGACATGCGCGGATTTAGCGACGAGGAACTAAAGACACTGGCCGATGAACTGCGCGCCGAAACTATCGACGCCGTGTCGCAAACCGGCGGACACCTCGGCGCGGGGCTGGGAGTGGCGGAGCTGACCGTCGCGATCCACGCCGTGTTCAATACGCCCGACGACCGCCTGATCTGGGATGTCGGGCACCAGTGCTATCCGCATAAAATTTTAACGGGCCGCAGAGACCGCATCCGCACGCTGCGACAACGCGGCGGCCTGTCCGGCTTTACAAAACGCAGCGAAAGCGTTTATGACCCGTTCGGCGCCGCGCACTCTTCCACCTCCATCTCGGCCGGACTCGGCATGGCGGTGGCGCGGGACCTGTCTGGCGGCACGAACAGCGTTATCGCCGTCATCGGCGACGGCGCGATGAGTGCAGGCATGGCATACGAGGCCATGAACAACGCGGGCGCAATGAAATCCCGCCTTCTGGTCATCCTGAACGATAACGACATGTCCATCGCGCGGCCCGTCGGCGCGCTGTCGAAATATCTGCTGCGTCTTGTATCATCCAAACGCTATATCCATGCGCGGGAAGCCGGGAAGAAGGTCGTCGACCTGTTTCCCCTGCCGCTGCGCCACGCCGTCAAGCGCGCTGAGGAAAGCGCGCGCATGGCGATGGGATCCGGCACGATGTTCGAGGAAATGGGGTTTTATTACATCGGGCCGCTGGACGGCCATAATCTTGACCACCTGCTGCCCGTTCTGCGTAATATCCGCGACAGCGACCATGACGGCCCCATCCTGCTTCATGTTCTGACAAAAAAAGGCAAAGGCTACGCCCCCGCCGAAACGTCGGACGACAAGATGCACGGCGTGGCAAAGTTCGATGTTGTCACCGGCGCGCAAAGCAAATCGAAAGCCGCCGCGCCCGCTTATACCAAGGTTTTTGCACAAGCCCTTGCAGAAGAAGCGCGGCACGACAATAAAATTGTCGGCATCACGGCCGCTATGCCGTCCGGCACAGGGCTCGACCTGTTCGGCCGCGCATCTCCGGAGCGCATGTTCGACGCCGGCATAGCGGAGCAACACGCCGTGACCTTCGCCGCAGGTCTGGCCGCCGAAGGATATAAGCCGTTCTGCGCAATCTATTCCACATTCCTGCAGCGCGCCTACGACCAGGTGGTGCACGACGTCTGCATCCAGAATCTGCCGGTGCGCTTCGCCATAGACCGCGCTGGCCTTGTCGGCGCAGACGGGCAAACGCACGCGGGAAGTTTCGATACCGCCTATCTCGGCTGTCTGCCGAATATGATCCTGATGGCCGCTGCGGATGAAGCGGAACTGATGCATATGGTGCGTACCGCCGCCGCATATGACGGTGGCCCCATTGCGTTCCGATATCCGCGGGGGGAAGGCATTGGTCTCGATCTCCCCGCGCGCGGGGAAATTCTTGAAATCGGCAAAGGACGGATTGTTTACCAGTCGTCATTGCGAACGGCCGACGAGAGCGAAGCAATCCGGAGAATGAAATCCCAAGACTGGATTGCTCCGTCGGCTTTGCCGCCTCGCAAGAACGAAAATAGCGTGGCGATTTTATCCTACGGCGCGCGGTTGCAGGAATGTCTGAAAGCGGCGGAAATTCTCGAGCGGGAAGGCCGCAACGTCACCGTAGCTGATGCGCGCTTCGCCAAGCCTCTGGACATAGGCCTTATCAGGAAACTCGCCGCTCATAACTCCGAACTCATCGCAATCGAGGAAGGATCCATCGGCGGATTCGGATCATACGTGCTTGAATACATGAACCGAGAAAGGCTGCTCGATAAATGCCATGTACGCACCATGCGCCTGCCCGATCGTTTCCAGGATCAGGCAACGCCGGAGGAACAGTATGAAGAAGCGGGACTCATGGCAGCAGAAATCGTGGAAAGCGTCAGGACTGGTGGGCGCTGAGGGGATTGAACCC
>JACQIJ010000190.1 GCA_016198545.1 Pseudomonadota bacterium | reverse complement strand
GTTTTAATGGCAACGAGGCGGCGGCTTCGCCTATCGCCCGGGTGGAGGAAGGCGCAAAGCATGGCTACGCGCGCACGATAATGCCGGATGCCGCGGCGAACAAAGCGGCTACGCCGCAGGCGGCGATGCTCGATAAATCCGCCGCTGCGGATACTGCCCAGCCTCAAAATGCTTTGCCGCAGAAAAACGGTGCATCAGGAAAAAAGTTCTCGATGGACGATCTTTTAAAAAATGTCGTGAAGGATATTGCCGGAATTGAAACTTCCGCGGGGGAAGAAAAGAGGATGCGTTCGGAAACGGTGGCCGCATCTGTGCCGGAAAGAAAGCAGGAGACGATGTTGGCGCGGTCATGGGTTGATCCTGCCACGCATGACAAAAGCAGCGTTGTCGCGCGTCCTCCATCTGTTTCCGGAGAGGCGGGGAACTGGCGGGCCATGAAAGGAAACAATTTGCATGAAATCCTGAAGCTCTGGTCGGCGCAGGAAAACATAGATGTGATGTGGTATGCAGACACGGATTTCACTGTTCAGAAATCGGTTAGCGCTCAGGGCTCTTACGAGCAGGCGGTGCTGGGCCTGTTAGAGCAATATGAAAAAGAAAACATACGGCCTGTGGGGCGCATATATAATGATGCCGCGTTGGGCAGGCGGGTTTTGCTCGTGGAGTTGCAGGAAAGCGCCGAATAATCCATAACGCCAGGCACGCAGAACGCTTTTGCTTTTGCTGTGCGGCGGATGTAATCTTTTCATAGAATGGGGTGTCTCGGATTCTTTCGGCTGCAGAATGGTGGGGTGAATTATGAATATGAGAAACTGGCTTTTGGCGACGGTTATGGGCGGTGGTCTTTTTCTGACGGGGCAGGCTTATGCTTCCTCAGGAGGAACGGTTCTGCAGCCGGTCAGCCAGTGGTCGGTTTCAAAAATTGCATCGCGCGCTGACGATAACAATTCCTATTGCGCGATGGCGCGGCGTTACGGCGGCGACACGATCCTGACGATGGCCCGCAACAGTCTGCAGGAAACCTCGATGGCGATAGACTTTCAGAAAAATATGCTGGATAGCGGACAAAGCTACAACATTGTGCTGGATGCCGGATTTGGCCAACAGCGTACATTTGACCTGCAACCGGTTTCCGGCAAGGCGATTGTCGTGCGCATGGGCAGGGACGAAGCATTTTACGATGCGCTGGAGCGTTCAGGTTCTCTGAAATTCGTTGTAGGCGATAGCGCCTATAGTTTTAGTATGCCGGATATTGCCGAAGGGCAGATGCAAATGCAGGGCTGTACAGCCTCTCTTGCCGGTCCGGCAGCAGGCGATACGGTGAACGCGGGGAGCAGCATGACTCCTGAAATGCCGTCCTCTCCCGTCGCCGCGGTTGACAGGCAAACAGCGACGGACGGCGTTTCCGCCGCCGGAATGGAAGCGGATGCCTTGCGTGAGGAAAATGCGCGCCTGCGCAGCGCGCTTGAACGCGAGCGTCGTTCCTTTGAAAATCAGTATATGAACCAGAGTGGCAGCAGCGCAGCATCAGAGTTGGCCGAAAAAGTCAGGATTCTTGAATCCGAGAATGTGGTGCTGAAGCAAAAGGTTTCTTCCGTTCCACAGCAGATTTCAGCTGCGCCGCCGCCTTCATGTTCGGCGCCTGATACATTGGCGCAGGATGCGCTGGCACGCGATTTGCAATCCTTGCGGGCGGAAAATGACAGGCTGCGCAGTGAAGTGCAGTCTTTGAACGCGCGTGTTGCGCAGGCGCAAAGCGCCGCCGCTCCGGCAATGAGTGCCGCGGACAAGCAGACTCTTGCAGAGGTAGGACAACTGCGCGGGCGCGTTCAGACTCTGGAAGCGGAGAATGCCGGCCTTCAGGAATCACTGCGCGTGGCGCAGTCCGCAAAGCCCGTCAATAATGGCGACGGTGCGCGGGTTTTATCCCAGCTTCGTTCCGTCGAAGCGCAGATGCAGTCAGTCAAGGTCGAGCGTGATCGTCTGGCCGCACAGGTCGAACAACTAAGCAATACCCCCGTTCCCGCAGGCATGGGATCAATAGAATCCGCGGACTGGGGCCTCGAGCAGGCAACGCGCCGCTTCAATGAAGCCGAGCGTGAGGTGCGTCGCCTTGGCGCGTTGCTGGAGCAGGAGCGCATGCAGTGTTCCAGCGAGAAAAAGGAAATCGAATACATGCTGTTTGATCCCGAAATAGCTTCGCAGGAACAGATATCAAAACTTATGACTCTTGAAGAAGAGCTTATGGAGGCGAAGGAAGGTGGTGGCGATGAGATTGCTGCTTACAAGAGCGAAATCGCTACGCTTCAGGACAGGCTCGCCAGCAAGGAAAATGAAGTAGTTGATCTGAACGGTCGCTTGGCTTCTCTTGAAACCCAATCTTATAATCAAAAAAGATACAACATTGCGGCGGCTCCGTCTTCCGCTGCCGGCGGGCATGATATGGCGGCGGTGGAGGCCTCCAGGGTGTCTCCATCCGCTGGATTTCCTTCCGGTACGGTAAGCCGTGCGGTTGCCACGTCAACGACGGGTAGCTATATTTCTGCGGCGGCAATGCAGTCGTTCCTGCAGGCCTCCGGCATTGATGTGGCCGATATCAAGCCTGTCCCCGGGGTGAGTGCAGGCGGTGTGGCGTATAGCTGGGACTATAAGGGTCTCTATGGAAGCGCCGAACAGGGCGGATCAGGAGATTACGCCACGTCCGTAAGGGCTTATTTGGATAAAACGAAAGGGCGCTGTGATGGTGATTATGCCGCTATGCCTGTCTGGGAAGATCAGGGCGCGGGCGGCCCCGTTTCCGCTTATGAAATCGCTTGCGTCGGGAAATCGGCAAGCGCAGCAGCATCGGTGGTTTTCTTCATGCAGGATGGTTTTTTTACCGCTGTCGCGCACGAAGCCCCTTTGGAGAGCATGGATATTGCGATGGATGCCAGCGAGTCTCTGGCATCCAGTCTTTCTCAGTCAAAGATTTCATCTAACTAACTGAAAAGCATATATATTTTCTTGATCGTACAAAGAACGGCG
>JACQIJ010000179.1 GCA_016198545.1 Pseudomonadota bacterium | reverse complement strand
GCCACGCCGCCCGGCCCGTATCCTTCGTAGCGGACTTCTTCATAATTTTCAGTATTTCCCGCCCCCACAGCGCTGTCTATGGCGCGCTTGATGCGGTCATTGGGCATATTCACCTCACGCGCGGCGATAATGGCCGCGCGAAGCCGGGGGTTGGAATTGGAATCGCCGCCGCCCAGCTTTGCCGCAACTGTTATCTCTCTTTGTACCTTGGTGAAAACCTTGGCGCGTTTTGCGTCCTGCGCGCCCTTGCGATGCATGATGTTCTTGAACTTGGAATGGCCTGCCATGTTTTGCCTCCTGAAAACGCCTATAAATTGCCGCACCTGCCGCAAAACCGCAAGTCCTTGGTTTACAGGCATTTACCCGCATGTATAATGATTGGTGGAATAAGCGTATTTCTGTTTAACTTTTCTTCAATACCATTCGCGGTATAATTAAATTACGGTTGAATAACAATAAGATATCGGGTCCGCTGGAGAAATGGCATATGATTTGAACAAGATCAGCGTGCTTGTCGTCGACGACAACATGCCGATGCTTGAAATAGTTAAATCGTTGCTCCTGACTTTCGGAGTCGGGCACGTCATCATCGCGCAAAACGGCGAGATCGCCTACAAACGCTTTTCCGATTACAACCCTGACATCGTCATCGCTGACTGGATGATGAAGCCGATGGACGGCATATCCCTGACCCGCCGCATCCGCAACGACCCGGCGACGCCCAATCCCTACGTTCCCGTTATCCTGATGACGGGATTCAGCGAGCGCCGCCGCGTTTTTCATGCGCGTGATGCGGGCGTAACAGAATTTCTTGTGAAGCCCTTCACGGCGCGGGATCTGTACCGGCGCATCGCGCAAGTCATCGAACGGCCGCGACAATTCGTGCGATCCGACAATTTCTTCGGCCCCGACCGCCGCCGGAAAAGCGACAAGGACTATGTCGGCGCGAAACGGCGCGAAACGGATCTTCCGCCGGAACTCCTGAAACAGCGCATCGCGCAGCAGGAAAAGGAAGGGCATGAGGCTCTGGCGCGCATTCGCGAAGAAACGGGGCTTGGGAAAGGCGATCCGTTTGAAATTGATTTGGACGATAGCCAGTCCGGCTTAAAAACAGGCAGCAGCAATGAGGAATAAATAAATGGTCAGGCAAAACAAGAAACAGGATCATTATAATCAGCAACCGCGCCGGAAAGCCGAATTCATAAAACCTCCCAATACCCTGAAAGCGAAGGTCGGTTCAGGAGGATTGAGCGAAGATATTCTCGACAAGGCGCAGGCTTTGCTGGAAAACAATACGGTGGATTTTTCGCCGCTTGGAGAAATGTATCTTGCCAACCTTATGCGCGGCGCTGAAAAAGCAAACGCAATGGGCAAAGGAGACGATATAGAGCAAGTCATTTCAATGATGATATACCCGGCCATGCAGCTAAAAGCGAACGGCAGCATGTTCCACTATCCTCTTGTCACATCCGTTGCCGACAAACTGGTCCAGTTCCTCGAAGTCATCATTGAGCCAGACGCGGATGCGATTGAAATCGTCATAGCCTTCCATACGACGCTGCGCGCCATCGTAATGGGCCGCATCACAGGCGACGGAGGCCGGCATGGCAAGGAATTGCTTGATGCGCTCATTGCCGCCTGCCAGCGTTACTTCGAACGCTATGATTATAATATCAATGATAAAACGGAAAACAATTATCAGGATAATTTCAAGAATTGGTTTCAATATCAATGCTATGATCGAAATATCAGCCGCGGGCCCCGTAAAAAACTCTCCCTATGTCCCGCGCCGTTTTCAATTTCATCCTCTTCGGAAGGCATGAAAACGACGGCGCAGTGACTTGTGATGATGTTTCTTTCCTTAAGCCAATATGCAGCGTTGGCAACGGTTTTTGCTTCCCCGACAAGCGCCCCGACTACATATTCACCGTCACCTCTTTTATAGACGGACCACCTGGTTTTCACTTTTTTGACGCCCAGCACGCCGAAATCGCTTCGCTCGACAAGCCGGTTCAGAAGGGTGGAATGCGCCATGCGGATTCATGTTCCTGTCTCAGGACGGGTCTGTATGTTTGCATTGAATCGGACATTACTCATTCCCTGTTTTTATATTTATGTATGATGGTCAGCGTGCCTTACAATGTGCGCGGGCGTCAACCCTTGCGGCGGAAAAAATACGAAAATGCGTTGCCGCCCCAAGCCGGTGGCAGGCCGCAAGGCTCTGTAACGCAATAAAAAACAGGCCTTAAAGACCATCATGGCAAAACTGGCGCGTACTGCAAAGATAACTGGATTTAATGCTCCAGATGCTGTAGAAGTAGGCGTCAAATTCCTGAAGCCACAGAAGGATTTGACCGATGTTTGCCAGAAAAGAATCTCCCCGCGAAGGCCTGACGTTCGACGATGTGCTGCTGGTTCCCGCGGCCTCGGAAATCCATCCCAACGACGCCGACACCCGGACGCGCCTGACCCGCTCTGTCGAACTGAATATCCCGCTGCTGTCCTCCGCTATGGATACGGTGACCGAAGATGCGATGGCGATCGCGATGGCGCAGGCGGGCGGGCTCGGCATCATCCACCGCAACATGGGCGTAGAGGAACAGGCGGAGCAGGTGCGGCGCGTGAAAAGATTTGAATCCGGCATGGTCGTAAACCCCATCACCATCCGCCCCGATGCATCGCTGGGCGAAGCTTTGGCCTTAATGAAGGATTACCGCATTTCCGGGATTCCCGTGACCGAAGCGAATGGAAAACTGGTTGGTATCCTGACCAACCGCGATGTGCGTTTCGCCGAAAACCCGGCGCAGCCCGTGCGCGAACTGATGACGGCGCAAAACCTTGTGACGGTTACAGGCATCGTCGACAAGGAGGGCGCAAAAAAACTGCTGCACAAACACCGTATTGAAAAGCTGCTGGTGATCGACGATGCCGGGCGCTGCACCGGCCTGATTACCGTGAAGGATATCGAAAAATCCACTCTCTATCCCCATGCATCGAAGGACTCGCAGGGGCGACTGCTGGCAGGCGCGGCGGTCGGCACAGGGAATACGGGTTTCGAGCGGGCGCAGGCGATGGCCGATGCCGGGCTTGACGTGGTGGTGGTCGATACCGCGCACGGCCATTCCAAAAACGTTCTGGAGACGGTCGTGCGCATCCGGCGCGAAGTGAAATCCAATAACCTGCAAATCATCGGTGGAAATATCGCCACGGCCGACGCGGCGAAGGCCTTGATCGATGCAGGCGCAGACGCGGTGAAGGTCGGCATCGGCCCCGGGTCCATCTGCACCACGCGGATCGTCGCGGGCGTCGGCGTGCCGCAACTGACCGCCATCATGGATGTTGCCGAAGCCTGCGCGAAACGCAGCGTTCCGGTGATTGCCGACGGCGGAATCAAATATTCGGGCGACTTCGCCAAGGCGATTGCGGCGGGTGCTGACTGCGCGATGCTGGGCAGCACGCTCGCGGGCACGGACGAAGCGCCGGGAGACGTGATTTTGTATCAGGGCCGTTCCTACAAATCCTACCGCGGCATGGGCAGCGTCGGCGCGATGATGCGCGGATCCGCCGACCGTTATTTCCAGGCGGGCGTGACGCAGGCGCAAAAACTCGTCCCCGAAGGCATCGAGGGCCGCGTGCCGTACAAGGGTGCGGTCGCGGTCGTGCTGCATCAAATGACCGGCGGCCTGCGCGCGGCGATGGGCTATACCGGATCGCGCACCATTTCCGACATGAAACGTGCAGAGTTCATGCGGATGACCGGCGCGGGTTACCGCGAAAGCCACGTTCACGACGTGACGATCACGCAGGAAGCGCCGAATTACCGCAGCGAAGGAAGAAACGACTAACAGAGGAAAACGATCATGCCCCAAAAAAAGGATAGCGATAAGGTGATGGTCACATTGACCGGCGTTGAAAAGGACAACGGAAGCGCTCCCGATATTCCTCATATCGCGAAATTATTCAATGTCGCCGTAACGGAGTTTGATCCTGTTTTTGGCGTTATCGAGCAGCGCGACTGGACTTCGGTGGGTTATTGCGTGAAAACCAACCGCAAAACAGCGGACGCCATGTGGAAGGCGCGACCCGGCAATATAACGGGAATATGGCCCGATTTACCAATCACCCCCATGTGACAGGGATCGAGAATAAAGATGGTCGCAAATTAATGGAAAAAGCAATCAAAAAAGGCGCGCCGCCGGTGGGGCTGTGGCTGAAGGTCGGGCCGGATCTGGCGCTCGACGTACTGATGCGCGACCTGCGCCAGATATTCCATGTCATCAATAACGGATCCGCCTACGAAAAGAACATGCACACGCTGGAAATTTCCGGCCCGGCGGCAGAGCAGGATTTCCGAAAGAAAACCGCGCTCCTGTTTGAAATCGCCCGTGCGGCGGGGATCGCCTGCATCTACCGCGGCGCGCCGAAAGACGCAAAGGAACTGGGAGCGGACGGCGTTCACACAGATTCAATAGATTCCTTCAGAAAAGGGCGTGAATTATTCGGCGCGGAAGGTATTGCCGGGATTCATTGCGGCACATCATCCGAAAAAGCTGCGGCGGCGCACGACGCAGACGCGGATTTCGTCAGTTTCGGCACGAAGGGCCCGGCGATGCCACCACCGGATGCTTTAAGATTCTGGACGATGCTGTCCGACAAGCCCGCATTAATCGAAGGGCCGGTGACGAACGATTACTGCGCCTTCTGGGTGCGGGCAGGCGCGGGTTTCATCGACGCGGGCGATTACATCTGGTCGCACGGCGAGGGCGTGATGAAGGGTACGGTCAATATGCTTTACGCCATCGATCTTGCGCTCGAGGAGCAGAAAAAGAGCATACAGTAATGATTTTTGCCATCCGCCCCGCTGTCGAATCAGACATTCCCGCGCTGGCGCATATTCACGTCGAAGGCTGGAGGGATTCCTACGGCGGCATCGTCAGACAGGAATTTATCGACGGCCTGTCCGAAGAAAAACAGGCGGAGGACTGGAAAAAATGGTTTGCGGAAGGGTCGATGCAGACCCTGATCGCCCATGATGAAACAGGAAAGGCAGCGGGCCTTATCGGTTTTGGCAAGTTGCGCACGCCAATCCCCGGCGGATCGCCCATCCGCCCGCTTTACTCGTCGGAGATCTACGCCATTTATATACTGAAGGAATGCCAGCGGCAGGGGCTGGGGCGGCGGCTGATGCGTGAAGCTGCCCTGAAATTGCGGGAGATGAAACACAGATCCGCCTGCCTGTGGGTGCTGGAAAAGAACGAAAAGGCCGCGTCATTCTATAAAATGACCGGCGGGCAGCGCTGCGGCAAGAAAGATATCGAAATCGGCGGAACGAAGGTAAAAGATATCGCTTTCGGATGGCGCGACACATCTGTATTGTGCGGTCCATGACGCCTTCCGCCCGCATCAAAGCCGTTTTAGAGGTTCTGGAGAAAACAGGGGCCAGCCGCATCCCGATGGATGCCACCATCGGCGATTACATGCGCCACCGCAAATATATCGGGGCGAAGGACCGCGCCGATATCGTCGAGCGCGTTTACAACATGGTCCGCGCCCATGCCCGGATCGGATGGCATCTGGAACGGGCGGGCGCGCCCGACACGCCGCGCATGCGCGTAATCGCATGGCTGGCCCTTGGAGAGAACAGAGGCGCGGCGGAAATCAAAAGCCTGTTCGACGGATCGAAATACGGGCCGGAAAAACTCTCGGATGACGAAATGAAATTCTCCTTTTCGGGCGCATTGAGTCATCCGGATATGCCCGAAGCGGTGCGCGTGGAGTGCCCCCCGGATCATGAACGGACGCTGCGCGATTATTTCGGCGGCGATTTCGGGGCGGAGATGGAGGCTATGCTGCCGTCCGCAACGCTCGATCTGCGCGTCAACATCCGGGCGGCGGCGCGGGAAGAAACGCAGGCATCGTTGAAACGGGACGGCGTGGACACGGATGCGACGCCGCATTCCCCTTGGGGCCTGCGCGCGCGCGGCAAGGCGTTTCTTTCGAAGACGAAGGCTTTCGTCAAAGGCCATATAGAGATACAGGATGAGGGATCGCAGCTGATCGCACACGCCTGCGGCGCGAAGCCCGGGATGCAGGTTCTGGATTATTGCGCCGGCGGCGGCGGCAAAACGCTGGCCCTCGCGGCAGCGATGAACTGCAAGGGCCGCATCGTGGCGATGGACAACGAGCCGGCGCGTCTTGAAAAGGGGCGGCAACGTTTCCGCCGCGCGGGCGTCAGCGACATCATAGAAGTGCGCCCGCTGACCGATGAGAAAAACCGCAAATGGCTGAAGCGGCAGAAAGGCACGTTCGATGTCGTTCTCGTCGATGCGCCGTGCAGCAGTACCGGCACATGGCGGCGCAACCCGGATCTACGCTGGCGGCAGTACGGACCGCCCGTCGCGGAACTTATTCCGGTACAGGAAGAAATCCTCGGCAAGGTCGCCAAATGCGTGAAGCCGGGCGGAAAACTGGTCTATGCGACCTGTTCCCTCCTGCCCGACGAGAACGAGCGGCAGATTGAAAAGTTCCTTGCCGTACACCCGGATTTCACCCTGACGCCGCCCGATAACGCCCCGCATGACGACAAGGGCTATATGCGCCTGACGCCACTGCGCTACAGTACAGACGGCTTTTTTGCGGCAATATTAACAAGAAATGCTTCTTGAAAATTATTACGGAAAAAAAATTTGACACGCCGCCGTCAATTTTTGTTTAATCCCTGAACCATGAGCGAACCATCGATCAAAGGCTATTACGCCCTTAAAAGCGGGGAAGGCTTTGCGCTTCTGAACGAACAGGGCATCATCCCCGACGATGACTCCTCGCCTTGCGGCGTGGTATGGCGCAATATGCGCCATGTCAGCAAATGCGAACCGCGCCTCGGCGGGAAAAAACTGGTTTTCCTGCGCACGGAGGAAGATCATGACAACGAGTTGCGCTTTTTTTATGCCAACGCGTCGTTTGCGGATCGCGCCGGGCGAAGCGTTCCTGCTGAATCTTTGGAAATAATCCGCCGCATTACAATGGCCGACGGCCGCGTGCACGAGGTCTTTTCATTGCGCAACAAAGGAGAGCAGCGCATCGATGCGGCTCTGGCATACCATGTAGAAGCCGGCTTCGATGACATATTTGACATCCGCAGCGAAACGTTTCTGGCCGCGCCTGCGCAAGACAGGACAAAGCGCGGCGACATCGGCGCGCCTGCCGCAACGGGGCGCATATACGAGCAGCATTACACATGGAAAAACGGCGCGGGCGGCAACGAATCGGAATGGAGATTTTCGCAGCCGCCTGATGAAAATGGGAACGGGACGCTGATATTTTATATGTCCGTCAATCCCGCTGACAAACAGACGGTCTATTCTTCATTTGGCCCGTCACGGCCCGGCGGCATGGATGAGAATAAAGATGCCTATGACCGCGCCCTCAACCGCGCGCGGCGGGAAAGCCGGAAGCTGTCCAAGTACGGGCCTGCCATTACAAGCACCAGCAATATTTTCAATCGTGCGCTCAACCAGTCCTTTCACGATCTGTCGATGCTTATATCCGAGCTTGAAACGGGGCCGTATCCGTTCGCCGGCCTGCCCTGGTTCTGCGCGCCTTTCGGGCGGGATGCGAGCATAACGGCTCTGCTGACGCTGCCGTTCTATCCAAACCTTGCGCGCGGCGTTTTAAGATTTCAGGCGCAGAATCAAGCCAAAGAACAGAACCTGTTCCGACAGGCGGAACCGGGGAAAATATTTCATGAAATGCGCCCCGGTTCGGAGACCGCCGCACTCGGCGAAAATCCGTTCGAATCCTATTACGGCGGCGTCGATACCACGCCGCTGTTCGTCGTTCTGGCCGGAAAATATTTCGACCGCACGGGCGACCGCAAGGTCATAGAAGGCATCTGGCCGGAAATCAGGGCGGCGGCGCAATGGGTCACGGCCAACATGGACCGCAACGGCGGCTATGTGCGTTATTTTTATGATAAGGACGGATTGACGCAGCAGGGATGGAAAGACTCGGCTGATTCCGTCTTTCACGCCGATGCGCCGGACGTTCTGCCGCCCGATCCGATCGCGCTGTGCGAGGTGCAGGCATACGCTTACGGCGCATTGCGGACGGGCGCGCAGTTTGCGGACATGTTTGACGATCCAGAACGCGCGGCGGACTGGTCGGAACGCGCGGACGGCTTGTACCGCCGTTATAATGAGGACTTCTGGCTTCCTGAAATGAACACTTATGCGCTTGCGCTTGACGGACGGAACAAGCCCTGCGCGGTATCGACGTCAAACGCGGGATACGGTTTTCTGACCGGCATCGTTCCGGACGACCGCGCGCCGTTGCTGGCATCTACCCTTATGGACTCAAAAAGCTTCTCCGGATTCGGCATCCGGACGCTGGCGCAGGGACCCGGATATGACCCGGCATCATATCACCGCGGTTCCGTCTGGCCCCATGACACGGCCCTGGTTGCCGTCGGCATGGCAGCATGCGGCATGAAAAAGGAAGTAATGAGAATTTTAACGGGTCTGATCGCGGCAACGGAAGACGATCCCTGCCTTCCCGAACTTTTCAGCGGCGCAGCGCGGAAGCATGGAAAGCCGAAAAACCTCTACCCGTCCGCCTGCAGCCCGCAGGCATGGGCCGCCGCTTCCTTATGCGCCACCCTGGCCGCCTGCCTGCATCTGCGATTCGATCGGGCCGCGAAAACCGTGGATGTCTCGTGCGCCGCGCTGCCGCCGGAAGCGGGATCCATCCGGATCATAAAATGGCCCATAGGCGGAAAACACATCGATATCGATATAACGCCGTAGGCAGTCTATAGTCATTTGCATTAAGAATCGGACACATCGACAGTCGCCATGCCCGCCTGCAGCGGGCATGGCGAAGCCGGGTATCGGATTCTTATTTGAAACAGCTATAAAAGTTAAAACCCCGATCCCGAAGGTTCGGTAATCGGCATCGGGCGGGCATGGCCCTGGACCGCTGTCAACGGCGTTCCGGCGCCCGACAGCGTATACATGCCGTCCGCCGCGCCGACCGGCATGCCGCCGGAAGCCGTAAGCGAAATGGAAATATTCTGCTGCCCGTATGATACGGCGCCGCCTATGACGTAATGCAGCGTAAACGGCCCGGCGCCTGGCATCGGGGCCAGTTTTACGCCATGCCCCTGCAGCGCATTGCGCAAACTGGCCTCAAAAGCCATGTTCTGACCGGGTTCCATATAGACAGGCTCCATCGGCTGGCCCGTCTGCGCAATCATTCTCTTCACCAGATCGGAAGCCGCCATATCAAGCGCCCCCATATCGTAGGAAGCCGCCGACGCAGGCGTAGCCGCAACCGCACCGGGTACAGGAACCGTGGAGGGTTCCATCATCGTCGTGCCCATCGCCGCCTCTGCGGGCTGATGCGCCATTTCCTTTGAATCCCACACCTTGAATACGGGCGTGGCCTCCGGGCCGGGCGGCGCTTTATATTGGCCCTGATGATAGGTATAGCCGGTCGGCATCGGGCCGCCATGCGATTCGCATGCGCCCAGCGCAAAAAGCATCGCCGTGCAAAAAACCATCTTCCCCGTAAAAGCCGCAAACCGTCCTGAAATCATTTTTTTCACCGTATCCAGTTCTCAACATGCGGCAAAACGCCGCGCACCGCGTAAATGCTACCAACTATCTCCGCCAAAATACAGTCCCCAAAGCAAGGGCACGGACCCTAAGCCACGCGGCCTTTCATCTTTCTTATGGTTTCCGAGGTGCTGTGCCCTTCGGACAACGGCATGATCTGCACGGTCCCGCCGTACGATCTTACGACAGGCGCTTCGGGCAGGCTTTCCTCTGCGTAATCGCCACCCTTGAAGAAAATATCGGGATGCAGCTTTTCAATAAGACGGATAGGCTTATCGTCTTCCTGCGCATCATTTCCGAAAATCACGACCATGTCCACGGCCCCAAGCGCGGCCAGAACGGCGGCGCGGGCATCCTGCGCATTGACGGGACGTGACGGCCCTTTCAGGCGGCGCACAGACTCATCGGCATTCAGCCCGATAATCAGCCGGTCGCATCGCCCGCGGGCGGCGTTCAGATAGTTCACGTGTCCCGGGTGCAGAATATCAAAACAGCCGTTTGTAAACCCTACTTTCAGCCCGCGGGCGCGCCAGCGTTGCGCATATTCCGCCGCTTCGTCCGCATCGCATATCATGCCCTGATGCGCGGCGCTGACAACCGCCCTGCCGCCCGGACGCGCCTGTAACGAAACGTCGCGCCGGTTCAATGCGGCAACAAGCTCCACATGACGGATCGCCGCCGTGCCGACCTTGGCGACGACAATGCCGCCCGCGGCATTGGCGATCGTAGCCGCCTGAATCAGATCGGCGCCGGACGCAAGCGCCGCCGCAAGCGTAGCCGCGACCGTATCGCCCGCCCCGGATACATCGAACACCTCAAGCGCCTCGGTGCGCAGATGAACCGGCTCGCCGCGCGCCTGTATAATCGTCATGCCGTCCTGCGAGCGCGTAGCAACGACGGAACCGATGCCGGATTCTTTCATCAATTTACGCGCCGCAGCCGCGACCTCCCCATCGGTGCGGGTCGGCATGCCCCCTGTGGCTTCGGACAGTTCCTTGCGGTTCGGCGTGACGATATCCGCGCCCCTGTAGATTCTGTAGTCCGTTTTCTTCGGATCGACCAGCACGGGGATGCCTGCCTTCCCCGCTTTCTTTATAAGCGCTTCAATCAGCGAAGGCGTCATTGTACCCTTGCCATAGTCCGACAGGACAACCGCCCCGCAGCCCTGCAGAAACTTTTCCGCCTGCGCAAGCAGGGCAGATTCATCTTTTTCATCTATGTCGGACACGCGCTCGTAATCGGTGCGCAGGAGTTGCTGGTGGGCGGCAAGGAAGCGCGTTTTGACGGTCGTAGGACGGCGGTCGGCGGCAACGACAAGACCGGAAGGATCCGCCCCCTTCTCCGCAACCAGCGCGCGCAATTTTTCGCCTTCCGCATCGGGGCCGATTACGGATAACAGATGCGCTTTCACGCCAAGCCCGCACAGATTGGCCAGTACGTTGCCGGCACCGCCCGGCATGAAGTTTTCATGGCCGATCGTCAGCACGGGTACGGGACTTTCTGGTGATACGCGGTGAACATCCCCATATACGAAACGATCCAGCATAATGTCACCCGCCACCAAAACCGTCTTATGTTGCATCGCAGCAACTATATTCTGGAGGTCGGCAAGAACGTCTTTTCTATCTCCGGTCATAAGAAAATTTCCTTGTTTTTCAGTGCTTTTTCAAAAAATCGTTACCTTTTTGCCCGTTTGTTTATCTTTCGTCAATCTTTCTACGGTTTAATGGATATATAGCAAGGACAAACGGAAAATAGGGTAATAAAATAACAATAAAAACAGAAGGTTGTAGCGTGAGCGCAGGAGACAGTCATAAACAAAAAGGCGGGATGCTGACAAAGCTTAAAGTCCTGTTCGAGAAAAACCGGCTGGGCGAATTGCTGGTTCTCAAGGGACTGTTGACGCCGCACGAACTGCGCCAGGCTCTCGCCTATCAGAAAATCGACGGAACCCATCTGGGCAGGCTGCTCGTGCAACGCCAGATGGTTTCGCGCCGCAATTTATACGGCGCGCTTACGCAGCAATTCACAATCCGCTGCCTGACATGGTTGGCCACGATATTCCTTCTTTTTTCAAGCATGGGCGTCAAGAGCGCGCGTGCGGGATCGATACGGGACGTTCCGGCGCAGATCAGCCTCGCATCCGCCGCCAATTCGGCCTTCGCCCCCGTCGGCCATTATGCGCCGCTGTTCGGCACATCAGAAAAAACCTCCACGAATCTGGGGCCTTTCACGAAATGGTCGGGGATGTTCGCGCGCTTCGAGCGCGCCATACATGAAACGCACGGTCAGGGAATTATAAAGCAATGGCAGGACAATCTGGGCGATATGCAGGGATTGCCGCTGGAAGATATGGCCCGCCGGGTCAATGACCTTATAAACAAGCAGGACTATATCGTCGACAGCCGAAACTGGGGCCAGAGCGATTACTGGGCAACCCCGATAGAATTCTTCAGCCGCGGGGGAGACTGCGAGGATTTTGCCATCGCCAAATACACGTCACTGCGCGCGCTGGGCGTGCCGGAAGACAGGCTGCGCATCACCATCCTGCAGGATGAACAGAAAGACATTCCCCATGCGGTCCTTGCGGTTTATACGGATGACGACGTTCTCATCCTCGATAACCAGATAAAATCGGTGCGCTCTTCGTCGTCCATAGACCATTACCGGCCGATCTTTTCCATCAACCGCAATGCCTGGTGGCTGCACACGGCGCCAAAAGGAACCGTTCTGGCGTCCGCGCAGTAAAAAATCTTTGTAGCAGCTTTGCGATTCGGGCCGCATGCGCGGCCCGAAGCTTTTCTGGCGCGATAATACATTTGTATTGTATAATATAAATCAGGGACAATGAGTGGGTTACAGCGGGTTACAAAGCCATGAAGGGCTATAGACAGCAAGGATTTACGCTGGTTGAACTGGCGACTGTGATGATCATCATCGGCATATTGTTCGGCGGCATTTTGCAGGCGCGGAACATCATCGAAAATGCCCGCGTAAAAGCCGTGATCGCCCAATACAAGGGGCTGATGGCTGCCCATTACGGATTTCAGGACAAATACGGGGTTATCCCGGGCGATGCACCTAACGCGACGCAGAAGCTGGCCGGTTGCGGCGCAAGCAATAATTGCCTGAACGGCAACGGAGACGGCATGGTCGGAACGCGCTTCAACAACACGCCTGATACGCTGGGCACGCCCAATGTGTCGGGGGCGCCAGGAATTCAGGAAAACATACAGTACTGGAAACATCTTGCGCTGGCCGATCTTATTGAGGGAATCGTGCTGAACGCGCCCAATGCCCCGGCGTCATCGGCGTATAACATTTCACACCCCGCCGCGCGCATCAGCGGAACGGGATGGAACGCCATCATGACGAACCCGGCCGGAGCAGGCGAATACGGGGGGACGGGCCTGGTGTTCCAGCTGTCAGGAGCGCCCAACGGCAATATCGTGGCCATCACACCGGATATAGCCGCGCGCATTGACCGGATTGCGGATGACGGAACGCCCAATGCCGGAATGATAACATCGGAATATTCGCCGGATTGCGAGAATGACGCGACGAATTCCTACAACACTCTGTTCGGCGGCATTGCCTGCCTGATGTATTTTTCGATTCAGTAAAATAAAGATCTACTCCACCCAGGCCACGCGCAGCGTATTGGTGGAACCCGGCGTCCCGAAGGGCACGCCCGCCGTCAGAACGAGACGATCGCCTTTTTTCGCAAGCCCCTGTCCGCGCGCCAGCGCTCCGGCCCTGTTCACAGCCTCCGTTGTATTCGTGACATCCGTCACATGCACCGCATGAACCCCGTATGACAGGCACAGACGGCGCGCCACATTGTTGTTTTGCGTCAGGCACAGGATGGGCATGGCGGGTCTTTGACGCGCCATGCGCAACGTCGTTGACCCGGAAGTAGTGTAATTGACGATGCAGGCCGCGCGCACCGAATGCGCAACCTGGTGCGCGGCAGCCGTAATGGCGTCCGAGGAATCTTCTTCTATATCCGGTCGGTCGGAATCGATGATCCGGCGGTACGTATCATCGATCTCCGTATGTTCGCAAATCCGGTTCATAATCGACACGGCCTCGACCGGATATTTTCCGGCCGCCGTTTCGGCCGACAGCATCACGGCATCGGTTCCGTCATAGACGGCCGTGGCCACATCCGAAGCCTCCGCGCGCGTAGGCGACGGATTCTCAATCATCGATTCCAGCATCTGCGTGGCCACGATAATCGGCTTGCCGGCGTGGCGCACCTTGCGCACAATCCTCTTCTGAATGGCGGGAACGTCCTCCGGCGCGCATTCCACGCCCAGATCCCCCCGGGCGAGCATGATGCCGTCCACCAGATCGAGAATCGCTTCAAAATGCTCCAGCGCGGAAGGCTTTTCTATCTTGGCCAGAAGCACAGCGCGGCCCGCGATCAGTTTTTTTGATTCTGCGACGTCTTCAGGCCGCTGCACGAAGCTTTGCGCAATCCAGTCCACGCCCATATCAAGCGCGGCATTTAAATCCTTCCGGTCTTTTTCGGTCAGCGCGGCAATCGGCAGAACCGTTCCCGGAACATTCACACCCTTGTTATCGGAAATTTTTACGCCGCTGATAACTTCCGCCAACAGAAAGTTTTTTCCCTTATCGACGATTTGCATTCTTACCTTGCCGTCGTCCATAAGAATCAGGGAATCCTTTTCGGCGGCCTTTACGATTTCCGGGTGCGGCAGGCACACGCGCGATTCGTCGCCCGGCGCGGCATCAAGATCGAGCCGGATTTTCATTCCTGGCTTCAGCGCGACCGACCCGGATGCAAATTTTCCCACGCGCAGCTTCGGTCCTTGCAGATCGGCCATGATGCCGACAGGCATTGAAAATTCCTTTTCAAGATCGCGCAAAATCTTCACCCGCGCGGCATGGTCGGCGTGGGCGCCATGACTGAAATTCAGGCGGAACACGTCGACCCCCGCCTGATACAGAGCGCGAATCGTCTCCTGATTCGCCGAGGCCGGGCCCAACGTGGCCACAATTTTGGTACGGCGGCGGCGTAAAGCCAGTGTTTAGTCGCGAGCGCTCACAAATTCTCCTTTTTCCTTTAAAATCAGGCTTTCGTCTTTTACTAGCATGTAATCCTTAAAATCAATACAGGGAACTGATTTTTTGTAACATTGAAACGTCGTTGCTTTTTAGCATCGGGGCAATTCTGTGGGAAAGTATCCGGCTTCGTTTTTTTTCAGAGCATTAACCAAAAAAGCTCCAAAAAAAACTGTGCTTTTAGGAATATGGTCTTAACGACACAAACCACGACATCTAGTACCGTTTAAAAAGACTGATCACTAGGGATTGTGGTTTTTTCCACAGTTCACCACACAAATTATCCACAGTCTATCAATGACTCTCTTAACATGTAAGAGCGGGGGCAGGAGTATGTTTGACGTTGCGCAGATGGAAAAGGGAAACCGTGTTCATATCGACCGTTCCCGCGATGTTAATTTGACGGAATTTGGAAAGGCGACCCTGACCGACCGTTATTTGCTGCCGGAGGAGTCATATCAGGATCTGTTTGCGCGCGTTGCGCTTTACTACGGCGACGACGACAGGCACGCCCAGCGGCTTTACGACTACATTTCCAAGCTCTGGTTCATGCCGGCCACGCCCGTATTGTCCAACGGCGGCACGAATCGCGGCCTGCCGATTTCCTGTTTTCTGAACGAATCGGGCGACAGCCTTGAGGACATCGTCAATCTGTGGAACGAAAATGTCTGGCTGGCCAGCCTTGGCGGCGGCATCGGTTCCTACTGGGGCAACGTCCGTTCCATCGGGGAAAAAGTCGGGCGCAACGGAAAAACATCCGGCATCGTGCCGTTCATCCGCGTGATGGATTCGCTGACCCTTGCGATTTCACAAGGGTCCCTGCGCCGCGGTTCCGCCGCCATATATCTACCCGTATGGCACCCGGAGATCGAGGAATTCATCGAAATCCGCCGCCCGACCGGCGGCGACCCGAACCGCAAGGCCCTGAACCTGCATCACGGCATATTGATTCCGAACCGTTTCATGGAAGCGGTGAAAAATGACGAGGAGTGGGCGCTGAAATCGCCCAAGGACAACCACGTCGTCGGCCGCATCAAAGCGCGCGACCTGTGGATACGCATCCTGACCGCCCGAATCGAAACGGGCGAGCCTTACCTTGTCTTCATCGACCATGTGAACGACGCTATCCCCGACCACCACAAAATGGCGGGCCTGACGGTGAAGATGAGCAATTTGTGCTCTGAAATAACGCTTCCCACGGGCAAGGACCATCTGGGCAACGAACGCACTGCCGTGTGCTGCCTGTCATCCCTGAACCTTGAGAAGTACGAGGAATGGAAGGATCACCCGACATTCATCGAGGATTGCATGCGATTCCTCGACAACGTCCTGACCGATTTCATCAACAAGGCGCCCGATTCGATGAAGCGGGCCAAGTACGCCGCCATGCGAGAGCGTTCCATAGGTCTGGGCGTGATGGGCTTCCATTCTTTCCTGCAATCGAAGATGATTCCGCTGGAATCCGTTATGGCGAAAGTCTGGAATCGCCGCATGTTCCAGCACGTCAAGGCGCAAGCTGACGCTGCTTCAGTCAAGCTGGCGCAGGAACGCGGGCCCTGCCCCGACGCCGCCGACTACGGCATAATGGAGCGTTTTTCAAACAAAATAGCGATCGCGCCGACGGCGTCGATTTCCATCATCTGCGGCGGCGCGTCGCCCGGCGTGGAGCCGAATGCCGCCAATGCCTATACCCACAAGACGCTGTCCGGATCGTTCGCCGTGCGCAACCGCTATCTGGAGAGTATTCTGGAAGAAAAAGGCATGAACACCGAAGACGTATGGTCGTCCATCTTCACCAACGAAGGATCCGTGCAACATCTGGATTTTCTGACGCCTGATGAGAAAGACGTATTCAAGACGGCGTTCGAGCTTGACCAGCGCTGGCTAATCGAACACGCGGCGGACAGGACGCCGTTCGTATGCCAGGCGCAATCGGTCAACGTCTTCGTGCCCGCCAACGTGCACAAGCGCGACCTGCACCGCATCCATTTCGAGGCGTGGGAAAAGGGCGTCAAATCCCTGTATTACTGCCGCAGCAAATCAATCCAGCGCGCGGAAAGCGCCGCCAGCTGGCAGCGCAGCAAGGGGCAGGCCCCCGTTCCCGACCGCGACCGCGAGCCGGAACTCGGCGGGCAAAAGCAGGAAAGCAAATACGAAGAATGCCTGGCGTGCCAGTGAAAACGGCTAGCGGGGGCGTGGGGGAGAAACGGCCGCGTTTTGCATTGCCCGCGTTACTTTTGCGCTTATCTCAGGCAATCCCGCCTCTATCGCATCAAAAGACTCTTGCAGCAGCGCGATCCGTTCCGAATTTTTCGGGATAGCCTGCATTTTGGCATGAACGATAATCGCGCCGCCATTATCCTCCAGCAGCTTCCGGGTAAAACGGATGGCTTCGGGCAAACGCCCCTCCCTTTGCAGGCCGACGCCGCCGCCGGTTTTTTCTCCGTCGCTGGCCTGCACGGCGAACAGGAACTTCTTCAGCCAGCTGGCCTGATCTGACAGCGGCGCATAATCTTTCCAGTTGCCGACATCCTCGAAAGCTTTCAGATCGGCATCGGACAGGGGCGGAAAATGAAGCTTCGGGTGAAGCGGCAGGGAGACCATCTCATAGCCAAGCCGCGCGGCCGAGGCTTCAAGCTGTTCCGCCGCATCCGGCATGGCGGATCCGAACAGACGACCCAGCGTCCCGGAAAGATGGGAATCGCGGCTTTCGTGGAAGCCCAGCATCAGCCCGTCGTCTTTCAGACCGTCCATGACATTGCTGATGAAACGATCCATCCGGCGGCTGACTTCATCATGGCCCAGCATGCCGCCGTTAATCTGCATCTGGGCATGATAGACCATGTGGGAAATCATCGCGAAATCGCAGAGAGCAAGAGCCAGATTTGCGCCCGTAAACGCGTCGCGAACGCCAATTTCAGAGATCCTGACCGGAATGCCGGGAATGTTTTCGAAATTGGCCGCCGCGCGTTCGACCGACTGCGGCATGATATCGGATCCGTAAATGACGAACCCCGCCTTATGCCACGGCGCGATGCTGCGTATGTATTTGACGGTCGACGCGCCGTCGCCGAATCCCGGTTCAAGCCACAGCAAAGGGTCGGTCCCGCCGAAAATGTAATGCCGTTCATTCAGGACCCGCGCGAAACGGTCCATCACGAGCGCGATCTGGTGTTTTTCCTCGTTGGCCGAATCTTCCAGATAACCGCGCTCGTCAGCGTAAAAACATTCGCCGAACGCATACAGGCCGCGCTGATATGGTTTTAACGGGCACTCTTTCATATACTGTTTTGTAAAATAAAGGCAGATTTAAAACAAGGAAAATTATGGAATCGTACGACCCGCGCTAAAACGGCGGATAACATGAAGAAACATACAGGTAGTGGTTTTTAAAACAAGAAAATACTATATATTGTGTTGACGGGGTTTTTGTTCTGACCGTCTTTTTATTTTCCCGCTTCATTATTGTGGACGGATTTTTGAAATGACTCGGCACGAAAACAGGAATCGCCCTATCCATGTCTTGTAAGCTTTCATTGTCAGGTTTCTTAAAGGGGGAGATTAAACATGGCTAAAACAGTTGCCGCGCTTGATGACGTAAAGGAAACGAAATCGCAACTTCTGCAGGAACGACACGTCTACAAGCCGTTCCTGTATCCGTGGTGCTATGAGGCGTGGCTGACGCAGCAGCGCCTGCACTGGCTGCCCGAAGAAGTGCCTATGGCCGAGGACGTCCGTGACTGGAAGAAGAAATTGACGCCGGCTGAACGCAACCTGCTGACACAGATCTTCCGCTTCTTCACGCAGGCCGATGTGGAGGTGAACAACTGTTATATGAAACATTACTCCCGCGTTTTCGGTCCCGTGGAAGTGCAGATGATGTTGGGCGCGTTCGCCAACATGGAAACGGTGCACATTGCCGCCTATGCCCATTTGCTCGATACGTTGGGCATGCCCGAAGTTGAATACCAGGCGTTTCTGAAATACAAGGCGATGAAGGACAAATACGATTACATGCAGGGCGTTTCCATGAATTCGCGCCGCGATATCGCGAAAACAGTCGCGATGTTCAGCGCCTTCACGGAAGGGCTTCAGCTGTTCGCGTCCTTCGCAATCCTGATGAACTTCCCGCGTTTCAACAAGATGAAGGGCATGGGCCAGATCATTACATGGTCCGTGCGCGACGAAACATTGCACTGTCTTTCGATGATGAAGCTGTTCAATGCCTTCATCAATGAAAACCCGGATATCTGGGACGACAAACTGAAGGCGGATATCGCCGAAAGCTGCAAAACCATCGTCGGGCACGAAGACGCCTTTATCGACCTTGCCTTTGAAATGGGCGGCGTAGAAGGGTTGCAGCCCGAAGAGGTCAAAAGCTACATCCGCTATATCGGCGACCGCCGCCTGCAGCAGCTTAACCTTGCGCCCATATTCGGGATCGAAAAAAACCCGCTGCCGTGGATGGATGTCATTCTAAACGGCGCGGAACACACGAACTTCTTTGAAAACCGCGCCACGGAATATTCCAGAGCCTCCACGCGAGGCACATGGGAAGAGGCATTTGAGGACAGCGTCTTCGGAGGCAAGGCGGCCTGACCCCGGGCGAGGCGAAAAAAGTTTGAAAATCCCGTTATTTGGTGCTATCAGCACAGGCATGGAATATGAGCGCTGGAAAATCTCCGACTTGCCTTGGGACCGGTTGGATCCGGCTGCCGTGACGCCTGATGTTTTGTCCATTATCAAAGCCGCCGCACTGGTGGAATACAATGCTTCCGCATACGCCGATTACCTGTGCCGCGTATTCCACGACGATGCGGATTTCCAGCGTGACGCGCGACAGTGGGCCGTGGAAGAAATACAGCACGGACAGGCATTGGGCGCATGGGCGCAGCGTATCGACCCGTCATGGAATTTTGAAGACGCTATGGCGCGCTTCCGCGCCGGCTATTCGCCGGAGCATTTTCTAAACGTGAACGACAGCGGCTCCGTGCGCGGGTCGCGCGCAGGGGAAATGATCGCGCGGTGCATGGTGGAAGTAGGCACGTCAAGCTATTACAGCGCGGTCGGCGATTCCGTCGGCGAACCAGTTCTGAAAGAAATATGCCGCCATATCGCTTCCGATGAATTCCGGCATTACAAGCTTTTTTACGACACCTTGAATAAATATCTGGCGCACGAAAGAATGGGCGTGCTGCGCCGCGTGCGCGTGGCGTTATCACGCATCGCAGAAAGCGAAGATGACGAACTGGCATATGCCTATTTCGCCGCCAATGCCGGGTCGGGGGAAACATATGACCGCGCACGGTACAGCGCCGCCTATATGAGCCGCGCCTATGGATTTTACAGACCCAAACATGCCGATCGCGCGGTAGCGATGATCTTCAAGGCCTGCGGCCTGAAGCCGCATACCGTGCCCTACAAAATCGTCAGCCGTTTCGCATGGCGGAAAATACAAGGCGAACACGGCCGCCTTGCAAAAATTGCGGCCTGAGATAATTTCCTGTCTATCCCATTTTAAGCGCGTGCCGTTCGCTTAAGTCCGTGAGACACTGCGACATCACCGACATGACGGCTTCCTCGACGCTGGAAGGATCGGGATGGTCGCGTACGGCCGCGCGCGCGCCGCTGATCGCGCTGACATCCCTTACGAATTCAGCCATATTGGGAGGGCCTCTTTCAAAGCACATGTCCATGAGCGTTTTAAGCGCGCTGTCATCCATCAACGGGCTGCGGTTGCCGCGCTGGCCCATCATGCCCGCCCATGCGATTACGACATCGCTTTTATATTCGTCGAAAAGACCTTTCGGCAAAACCACGTTCCGGAATGCATGAGTCAGGGTCTCGCTTAAAGCCCCAAACTTCTGATGCGCAGTCACTGCTGTCATTGGCTTCGCCCACCCCGCTATTCAATTATTCAGTATCATCTCATTTTATCATTAAATATTTTCATAATGCAAGTTATTCGGCGTAAGGATTTTCGGTCTTCGTAGAATATCGCCTAAAACTCTGTTATACTGGTTCCAGGAGTAACGGAGACGACTTGACCTTAAACGCCCACCCCTTACCCTGCCCTGTCTGCCTTGCGGCTCCCGCCATTATTGTGCGCCGCAACAATAAAGCCCGCCGCGTCCCCTGAAAAGGCGCGGTTTTTTAATGCCTGATATCTGCCGCCTTTCTTTGTTCAACCCCACCGAAAGGATTCGCAATGTCTAAAAAATCCCGTAAAAACAAAAGAGACAAATTCCAGCACAAGCACGGCAACGTCATTCGTCCCTCCTTCGACGACGCGGACTGGCATCCAATGGACGAGGAAATCGACCGCAACCGGGATAAAAGCTATATCAAAAAAGTAAAGCCCCGGACGGAAGGCCAGCGCGCGCTGATGGAATCCATCGCATCTCACGGCCTGACCCTTGCCATCGGCCCGGCGGGAACGGGAAAGACCTACCTGGCCATCGCCGCTGCGGTAGAGGCCCTTGAAGCCGGAAAAATAGAGCGCATCATCCTGTCCCGTCCGGCAATGGAAGCCGGCGAATCACTGGGCTATCTGCCCGGCGACATGCATGAAAAAATGGCTCCCTACCTCCGCCCGCTTTATGATGCGCTGGGCGACAGGCTGGGCGGCAAGCGCGTACGGCAATATATGGAGGAAGGAACAATAGAAATCGCCCCCGTCGGCTTCATGCGCGGACGTACCCTGAACAATGCCTTCGTGGTGATCGACGAGGCGCAGAACTGTACATACGTACAGCTTAAGATGCTTCTGTCGCGGCTGGGGTGGCATTCGACGATGGTCGTCACGGGCGACCCCGCGCAAAGCGACCTTCTTGACGGCATGTCGGGTCTGGCGCAGGTAGCGGACAAACTGCAGAACGTCGCCGGAATCGCCGTCATGCGCCTGAACCAGGGAGACATCGTACGTCACCCTCTTGTGGCGGAGATGCTGGAAGTCCTCTAGCCGCGCTCAAATAAGGGCTGGTTTTTCGCCGCGGGCCGGTTAACATTGGCCCCATGAAGAAGACTCCCCTGCACGAAAGCCATCTGGCCCTGAAAGCCAAAATGGGCGCATTCGCCGGTTACGACATGCCCCTTTATTACGGAATGGGCGTGATGAAAGAACACGAATGGGCGCGCGCGCATGCCGGTCTGTTCGACGTATCGCACATGGGCCAGATCATCATCGAAGGCCCTGAGGCCGTTGCTTTCTGGGAGAGCGTCACGCCTTCCTCTTTTTCAAAGCTTGCGAATGGGGCTGCCAAATACACGATCCTGACCAATGAAAAGGGCGGAATCATAGACGACCTTATCGTCACGCGGCTGGAAGACGAAAAATTTTTTGCCGTCCTGAATGCAGGACGCAAAAACACCGATATCGAATGGCTTAGGAAAAACCTGCCTGCGACCGTCAACCTCGATTACTCCGAGAACCAGGCGCTGATCGCCTTGCAGGGACCGTCAGCGCAAAAGATCATGTTCGACGAATTCGGCCTTGCGCTGGAGGATATGGATTACATGACGGGCAAACATATGGATATGGGCGGAATCAAATCCTTTATAAGCCGCCTGGGCTATACGGGCGAAGACGGGTTCGAATTGAGCATTCCGGCGGAAAGCGCGCCGGCCATATGGGCGCTGCTTCTGGCGCATGAGGAAGTAAAGCCCGTCGGACTCGCCGCGCGGGATTCCTTGCGCCTTGAAATGGGGTATTGCCTGTACGGACATGATATCGACGAAAACACGTCGCCCGTCGCCGCCGGACTGGGATGGGTTATGAGCAAAAACAACCGGGGCTTTATTGGCGCGCCGGCCGTCCTGAAGGAAAAGGAAACCGGCCCAACAAGAAAACGCGCCGGCATTATCCTGACGGGACCGGGCGTGGCGCGCGAAGGATCGGCTGTTTTTGATGAAAGCGGATCGAAGGAAATCGGCCGGATGACCAGCGGCGGGTTTTCCCCCAGCCTCAAAAAATCGGTCGGGCAGGGTTATATTGATGCCGGCCATGCGGCGCCTGGCGCTAAAATATCCATTGACGTGCGGGGCAAAAAAATACCTGCGGAAACCGCGCTGATGCCGTTTTTGAATCCGAAGACAAAAGCCGTCAAGGCAGCCGTTAAAAAGTAAATCCCAGGCCGGCTCCCACGCTTGAATACGGGGATCCCCTGTCGCCCGGATCGCGAAAAGCGGAATCGTGATAGAGGGAAATGTACAGATTGCCATCCTTCATCGGATAGTATTTAAGCTGTTCCATATGGCGGCCCGACGTATCGACCTGCCACCGGAAAGAAAGGTTGTTCGTAAGATCGTGTTCATTCCCGAACTGAACGCGAAATTCTCCGGTATGGGCGACGCGAAGTTCCGTATCAATGGTAAAAAGGGAAAACCGGACGCCGGCAACCGCGAAATTGTGGCTGTCGCGCGGCGTATTCATTACATCCGCGCCCGCGAACAGACGCAGGTTCTGCAGGGCGGGAAAACTGCCCGCAAGCGGCGACCGGATATTGAATTCATAAGAGGGATCCAAGTCGTAGCGCCCGTTATAGGCTGCGTCAAATTCGACAATCAGTCTCTGATCCGCGTTGCCGAAAACGTAGGAACCCGTCGCCAAATGACTGTGAATGGACAGATCGCCGAATCCAAGCCATTGGCTGTCATGGAATAGTTTTTTTATCTCCCTGTTCTCCGGCGTTCCCTCATAGCTCAGGATGCGCGCCATCCCCGCTGCCATATGATAGGCGATATGGCAATGCGCTATCCAGTCGCCGTCGCGGTCCGCGGGAAATTCCGTCTGGTAGGATTCGCCGGGATTAATCAGGAGCGTGTGCTTGAGCGGGCTGCATGACGGATTCTTCTTATTAACTACGCGAAAGAAATCGCCGTGCATGTGATACGTATGGGCCATCATCGAGTCATTCCTGATGTTCACGCGCACATTCTGGCCTTTCGTGATTTTTATCAAATCAGACTCCGACAGCGTTCTGTCATTGAAAGACCAGACATAGCCGTTCATCCTTCCCGTCAGCGTCAGGTCGATGGTCTTCCATTTCCTGCCGTTGCCATCGAGGGACGTATCCTCCACCGGACAAACGCCGTCATACCCGTGCAAAATATCGGTCGCGGCGCCGGCGGACGTTTCATGATGAGACCCATGCCCTGCGTCCGCCGGGCGACTCCTGGCGGCAGCGTCATGCGATGATCCGCCGCTATGCCGCGCATGTTCCTGAACCAGAAGATTGGGGCGCGGAATGTCGGGAGCGCGAACAACTTCCTTCCCTGCGCCCAGGATAGCGGATGCGTAACCCGTGCCGTCCTGTGCCGTTGCGCGAAATTCGCAGGCCTTGCCGCTGTGCGGCATGGACACTATCACATCATAGGTCTCGCCCGTTCCTATCAGAATGCGATTCGTCGTAACGGGTCGTACATCCACGCCATCGTTCGCAACAATGGTCATTGGTCCGCAGGCAAACTGCGTGTTGAAGAAAGTCGAGGTTGCGCCGTTGATGACGCGCAGGCGCGCCTTTTCGCCGTGCGCGGGTTGCGGAATCGTTATGCTCCGGCGACCGTTGGCGAGAAAAGCGTCATAACCGATATCCGATACATCCATCGGCCCCATGCCGTTCCAGACGCTTTTGAAGCGGGCTTCTAACGCCGGCGCCCCGGCTGCAATGATTCTATTCCATGACTGAACGCTGTTTTTTTTCCGCGCGTAAAAATCGCCATCCGTCGCGCGCAGGCGGCGGAACGCTTCCATGGGCCTCTCATCCATCCAATCCGACAAAAAGACAACCGCATCATGATCTGCCGCGTCTTTTGCCCTGTTTTTAGGATGAATGACGATGGGGCCGGACATACCAGTCTGTTCCTTCATATCGATGTCATGGGCGTGATACCAGTACGTCCCGTGTTGCTGAAGCTGAATTTCATCCGTGCGGCACTCGTCGGGCGCGACCGGAGGCGCGTTCAGGTAGGGAACGCCATCATACTTGTTGGGCAGCAGAATGCCATGCTTGTGAACGGATGTATCCACGTTCAGCCTGTTGCAAAAGGTCAATTTCAGGAGATCGCCTTCGGTCGCCTCAATCACCGGCCCCGGGACGCTGCCGTTGAACGTGTAAGCCTTGACGTTTTTCCCCGTGAAATTGACGGCCCTTTCCTCAATATCGATTTTGTAACTGACCGTGTCGGCGAAAACCGGGGAAATCGTGCCAAACAGGCCTAATGCCGCGCTCAGAAACGCCGCACAGCAAAAACTCCGGCCTTCTTTGCCTGCTTTTTTTGCCATTTGCCCTAATTTATATGTTTAGGGATATAT
>JACQIJ010000184.1 GCA_016198545.1 Pseudomonadota bacterium | reverse complement strand
GCTGGAGGCGCCGTTCGCCGCGCTGGCGGGCGCGCTCTTTCTCGGCGAACGCCTTGGCCCTGCGGGGCTGGCGGGGTGTGCGCTCATCCTCGCAGCGGCGCTGCTGGCGGAGAGCGGGGCGTTTTTATTTAAAAAGCCTGTGCGTTCCGCTTGAAGCAGTAGGATTTTTTGTTGCTCTTGCATAAATCCGCGGCATGGGAATAATAGGCGGCGCGTAACTCATTCAAAACAAAGGAAATTATTATGTCCAGCAACAATCCCGTCGTTATTGTATCCGCAAAACGCACCGCCATTGGCAACCTCGGCGGGGGGTTGAGCAGCCTGAGCGCGCATGAACTGGGCGCGCGGGTCATTAAAGATGTGCTGGCGGATGCGACGGTGAAAGCGGATGAAATCGATGAGGCGGTGATAGGGCAGGTTCTGACCGCCGGCTGCGGCCAGAACCCGGCGCGGCAGGCGGCGATGGCGGCGGGGATTCCCCAGGAACGCACGGCTTATACGATCAACCAGGTCTGCGGGTCGGGCCTGCGCACCATCGCGCTGGGCATGCAATCCATCGCAAACGACGACGCGAAGATCATCGTTGCGGGCGGGCAGGAGAGCATGAGCCGCTCCCCGCACTGCATCGGCATGCGGGAGGGCGTGAAGTTCGGCCATGTGGAAATGGTTGACACCATGATCCGCGACGGGCTGTGGGATATTTTCAACGGATACCACATGGGCATTACGGCGGAAAATATCGCGCAGAAGTGGCAGATCACCCGCGCCGCGCAGGACGAATTCGCGGCTGGATCGCAGCAGAAGGCGGAAAAGGCCATCGCCGCAGGAAAATTCAAAAGCGAAATCATCCCCGTCACGATAAAAACGCGCAAGGAGGAAATCACGTTCGACAGGGACGAATTTCCGCGCGCGGGCGTGACGGCGGAAAGCCTCGGCAAGTTGAAGCCGGCTTTCAAGCCGGACGGCACGGTAACGGCGGCGAACGCGTCGGGCATCAATGACGGCGCGGCCGCCGTTGTCCTGATGCGCGCGAGCGAGGCGAAGAAGCGCGGTCTGCCTGTTTTTGCCGCGATCAAGTCATGGGCGACGGCGGGCGTCGATCCGGCGGTGATGGGCAGCGGCCCGGTTCCGGCCTCGCGCAAGGCGCTGGAGAAGGCGGGATGGAAAGTCTCCGATCTCGATCTTGTGGAATCGAACGAGGCATTCGCGGCGCAATCGCTGTGCGTGATGAAGGAACTGGGCTTCGCGCCGGATATCGTCAACGTCAATGGCGGCGCGATCGCGCTGGGCCATCCGATCGGCGCGTCGGGTACGCGGGTGCTGGTCACTCTGCTCCATGAAATGGCGCGGCGTGACGCGAAAAAGGGCTTGGCCACATTATGCATCGGTGGTGGCATGGGTATCGCCATGTGCGTGGAGCGTGGCGGCGCGGATGTCGAATGGAGGAAAACGGCTTGATGGCAAAAGTGGGCAAAGGCGTTGCAATCGTTACAGGCGGGACGCGGGGCATCGGCCTTGCGATCACCCGCGTTCTGGCGCGCGACGGGTTCGGTGTTGCCGCGATTTACCACGGCAACGATCAGGCCGCCAAAGATTGCAGGAAGCAGACAGGCGCGGCTGTATACAAGGCCGACGTGGTCGATTTCGATTCCTGCGCGGCCGTCTGCAAAAAAATCGCGGGCGACATGGGCGCGGCGGCTGTTCTGGTGAACAATGCGGGCATTACCCGCGACGGCATGCTGCATAAAATGGATCCGGAAAACTGGCATGCCGTCATCGAGACGAACCTGACATCCTGCTACAACATGTGCCGCGCCGTCGTGTCCGGCATGCGCGAGGCCGGCTATGGCCGCATCGTGAATATCAGTTCCGTCAACGGCCAGAAGGGGCAGCTGGGGCAGGCCAACTATGCCGCGGCGAAAGCGGGCATGATCGGGTTTTCAAAGGCGCTGGCTCTCGAAAGCGCGGCGAAAAATATAACTGTGAATGTCATATGCCCCGGCTATATAAGGACGGAAATGACCGAGTCCATGCCGCCAAACGTTCTTGACAACATCATCCGCCAGATTCCCGCGGGCCGCATGGGAGCGCCCGAGGAGATAGCGGAGATGGTGGCTTATCTGGCCGACCGGGAGAAGGGCGCATTCGTAAACGGCGCGACGTTCTCGATAAATGGCGGCCAGTACATGGCGTAATCATTATGGCAGGCGAAAAAAACATACTCGATCGCCGCACTGTTCCCAAAGGACATGTCATTATCCATGAGGGGGAAAAGGGCTCGAACGCCTTTCTCATCCAATCGGGGCGCGCGCGCGTTTATGTGACGGACAAGGAAGGCCGCAAGGCCGATGTCGGCGTCCTTGATCCGGGGCAGATTTTCGGCGAGATGGCGCTGGTGTTCGACGGTCCGCGTACGGCGACGGTCGAGGCGATGGAAGAGACTAATCTTATTCTTATAACGCGCGAAACCCTGCGGCAAAAGCTTGAAAAAAGCGATCCTACCGTCAAGGCGCTTGTCCCGATGCTGATGAAGCGTATTGTGCAGGCAAATGAAACCGCGTTGAAAAAGAGCGGGGATGTGAGCGCCCTGATAGATGTGACGGCCGCTATTTATCAAAACATCGAGGCTGGCCTGTCCGTGCAGGAAAAGAGCAGCCTGAAAAGGGATGTCGAGCCGAAACTGCAGGAGTTTCTGGTTGCCGCAAAAGCTTTCAGCCAGCGCGGCGGGAAGTAAAAAACGAGCGAAAAAGCCGTTCCGTCCCTATTTTTGCCCTATTTTTTGTTTTATATTATTGTCGCTGACTCTCAAATAGCCATAAGAGGAATTCGATATGAAGCGCGTATTGTTGGTCATCGTTGCGGCGGTCATCGTGTTGTTCGGCATCCTGATGGCATTGCCCGGTTTTATAGACTGGAACAGGCATAAGCAGGATATGGTCGCAAAGCTGGCCGAGGCCACGGGCCATTATTACGCAATCGACGGCGGCGTCGATCTGGCGATCCTTCCTTTTCCCCGCGTGGTCATTGAGAAGGTCAGCATAGCGCCGAAACAGGGCGCAGAACCCCTGATAGCGATGGAACGCGCAGAGGTGTCCGTTGCGCTTATGCCGCTGCTGAGCGGCAAGGTGAATGTCAGCAGCGTTGCTCTGGTGAAGCCCGATATCCGCATCGGCATGGGGGCGGACGGCACGCCGTCATGGATGACGCCTGTTCTTAAAGAAAAAATGGGAAAAAGGGGCGAACAGAACCCCGGCGGCGCATCGGTGGCGGATGCGGTCGCGATCAACGATATCCGCATCAAGGACGGATCATTCAGTTTTGCCGATGGAAAGTCCGGAAAGACCTATGTGCTGAAAGACATCGATTTTTCGATGCATGCCGATACGCTGAAAGGGCCGTTCAGCGCGGATGGAAGCTTTGAATATAATGGTCAGCTCGTACAGACTGAAATAAAGTCCGGCCGCATGGAAAAAGGAAATGATTCAGTTGCGGCGCAGCTGGAAATAAAGGTTCCTGCGGCCGGGGCGCGGATAGTTTATTCCGGCGTTGCGGCGTTGAAAGGCGGGATAGAAATACAGGGGGAAACATCCATCCTTGCGCAGAATCCCGGATATCTGGCTCTGCTGTCCGGCGGGGAGGCGGTTGCGAATTTTTCCAAGCCTCTTGATATCAAGGGAATCCTGACGGCGTCTGCGGATGAGGCAGCGCTGCGCAACATGACGTTTAGTTATGCTGGCGCAGGGGGCAAGGGAGCGATGGTCGTGGATGGACTGAAAAGCGCAACGCTTGATATCAATACGGCGCTGGAAATGACGGGGACTGTCAATCTCGATCAGCTTTTGCCCGCTGCGGATAAGAAAAGGACGGGGAAAGGCCTTCTGCCGGAAAGCTTGACGCTGCCGCGCGCGTTGTCGGCGAAGTTTTCCTTTTCCGCACCATCCGTTGTCTATAAGGGGGTTTCTTACGATAAGATCAATGCAAGTGGGGGTCTTGCCGGGAATAAAGGCGAGGCGACGTTTTCAGCCGAGATGCCGGGCAATGGAAGCGTTAAAAGCGCTGTTTCCATCTCATGGGCGGGAATGTCGCGTTCGGAGAAGACCGGTGCAGTGACTTTGTCGGACCCCGCCTTGTCTTACGACTTTGACATGAAGGCAGCGGAGCCTGAAAAGGCGCTGCGGGCCTTAATGCCGCCGGAGGCGTTTAAGGGCGTTTCTTCTCTGGTGAAAGACGGGCTTTCGCTGCGCGCGAAGGGGGATATGAAGCCGGACCGGATCAATTTCTCCGAGGCTTATTTGAAGCTGGCGGAAAACTCATTCGGTTTGAACGGATCCTTTGCGTCGGGTGCTGGCGGCAAGCGGCCCTCCCTGAAAATAAGCGTCGCCGTCGGTGCGCTGCCATGCACTACCTCCAGCGGGGCAGGCGGCCGGTGGCTGCAG
>JACQIJ010000180.1 GCA_016198545.1 Pseudomonadota bacterium | reverse complement strand
GCAAATCATAAAATACGCGGCTCTTCCCGGCCTGTTGCCGCGGGCGGGAAGGCTTTTTTTTTCGGGCTTCTCCCATATTGCCATGTACATGGCCGCCGCATTCCATGCCGCGCGCCTTCTGCCCTATAATCACCCCTACCTGAGAGCCGACAGCATAGGCCGCTACGGCATGCGGCATGTCCTGATGGAAGCGCGCCGGAACCTCGTCATTAAAAGGGAAAACATCGATCAGGTCATCATTTACTACGCCGTTCTGGGCGGAATATTCCTGCTGTTCGCGCAGTTTCTTATACTCGGTTTTTCCCTTTTTTCCGGTGCGGCGCATGCTTCGGGCATAACGCCCGCGTTCCTGCAGCAATTCTTTTCGACTCCCAACGCGACCGACGACGTCGCCTTCGTTCTTCTTGATCTGGTATTCGGCATTCCGGGCGTATTCACCGACGTGGGGGGCGGAATCACCTGCGTGGCGGCCGGCATTCCCTGCTTCACAAACCAGAATACGGCCATCGTCGCGTCATGGCCGGGCGCGCTTCACAGCGGGATGCTCCTGCTGTTCCAGTTCTACAATACGGGCATACTGGCGGTCGGTCTCATCGTTTTCCTGTATCTTGTCGCCACGACCGTGGGCGAAACGGCCGTTACCGGGTCGCCGTTCGGAAAAAGATTCAACCGCACATGGGCCGTGCCGCGCATGATTTTCGCCATAGCGCTGCTGGTCATAGTTCCGTTCGGAACGAACAACAGCTTCGGCATGAACGTGGCCCAGATCATGACTCTGCGCATCGCCAAATGGGGATCGGGACTTGCCACGAATGCCTGGATATTGTTCAACACGGAGCTGGGCAGCGGAAACTCGACGCCTATGGGGCAGCCGGAAAACCTTGTCGTCCTGCCGAACCCGCCGCATTTCAATACGCTTCTGGAATGGGCCTATACGGTTCATACGTGCCGCTGGATCGAAGGGTGGCTGCGCGGCCCCGACGGCAGCAAGACGATCGAGGTGTTCCAGATCTACGGCAACAATGCCGTGCCGATGCCCGGCGGATTCCAGGCGGCCGTCACGAACGCGCGCAGCATCATAACGCCGACAACTTCTGCCAGATCGGAAGAAATCGTTATCGTCATTGGCGAAATCGATCCGGCCTACAACAAGTACCCCGGCAGCGTACGCCCGATTTGCGGCGAAATCGTCGTCCAGGTCAAGGACCTGACCACGCCCGGCGCGCAAACGGTGCAGGAGAGGTATTACGATATTCTTCTTGAACTACTGGTCAACGATGCGCTTTTCTGGGCCGACGGGGAAGCGGTGGCAAGGCGATTCATGCCCATCATGGAAAAAGACCCCTTTTCGCCCGTTCCCTTCGGCAATTTTCTCAAGACGGATTACATCGACTATTACGATGATCTGGTGCGGCAAGCCATTCTGGCCGGCAGGGCCGATCAGGTCGCCGACCCCAACTGGTTCCCGGCCGTAACGGACATGGGATGGGGCGGCGCGGGAATCTGGTACAACAGAGTGGCGCAATACAATGGAAGCTATATAGCCGCATCGTTCAGCCTGCCTACGCCTAAAAAATATCCCGAAGTGATGGAGCAGGTCCGCATGGAACGCGCGCGCGAAAGCGGGTGGGTCACGGGGATTGAGCGCTACAACCCTAAACTTCCCGATGGAACGCTGGTCAATCTCGCGCAGCCTGACGACATCTATGCCGCCATGGCCTATTACTACGCGGTCAATTCCTGGCAGGACCTTTTCATTCAACCAACAGGCAATATTTTCCAGGACACGATTACCGCCGTTCTCGGCCTCGAAGGTCTGTTCAACCTTGTCGATAATGTTTCCGTCCACCCCCTGGCGCAGCTTGTCGGCGTGGGGCGCAGCATGGTCGAAAGCTCGATGATGAATCTGGGATTTTCATTCGGAGCCGGCCTCTTCGGCGGCCTCGCCAACCTGCTGGGCCGCACGGAAATCGGCGGACTTGGAATCTCGATGGCGGATTTCGCCGTGCAGATAGGACTTATGGGGCTTTCCATCGGATTCATACTTTATTACATCCTTCCCTTCATGCCTTTCATATATTTCTTCTTCGCGACGATGACGTGGATCAGATCCATATTCGAAGCGATGGTCGGCGTGCCGCTGTGGGCTCTTGCCCATATCCACATCGATGGCGAAGGCCTGCCCGGGCCCGCCGGACTGGACGGCTATTACCTTATGTTTGAAATCATGATAAGACCGATCCTGATTGTGTTCGGACTTCTGGCCGGCCTGGCCATTTTCGCGGCGCAGGTCTATGTGCTTCATGAAATCTGGCACCTTGCGGTTACGAACATAACCGGGTTCGATAACTTGCAGACGAAGGGATATCAGACCCCGGTGGCAGGCCAGACAGGATCCCTGGAGTTCATGCGCGACCCGGTCAGCAGCTTCTTCTATACCGCGCTGTACGCGATCATCGTGTATCTGCAGGCGGTCGCCTCTTTCAAGCTCGTAGACCTGATCCCGGACAATATCCTGCGCTGGATGGGCGCGAGCGTGACGAGCTTCGGGGAAATCGCCAAGGATCCGGCCGAACAGCTCCTGACCTATGCCGCCGGCGGGTCGCAGGTATTGCAGAGTACGCTGCAGAAAGGCGCGCAGGGCGGCCTGGACGTGATGCGCAACCTGGGACGCAACAAGTAAGAAGGCCGGTGTTTGCCGTGTCCGTTTTCTACTGCTTGAGATGGGCCAGAAGAACCTCGACGTCGCCGCCGCCACGCTGGATCACGGAAGAAAAATCGGACCGCTGCGTCACGGACATGCTGACTCCTTCCACAATCACGTCGATAATGCGGTATTTCCCGTCCTTGTAGCGCACCCGCCAGTCAACCTGCACTTCGGGGCCGCTTTCAGGAACGATAAAGCTTGTTACAAGAGCATCCTTTTCGCCATCCGGACGAACGCTGCGCGTTTCAACCTTCTGGCCCTTGTACTCCTTGAAGCGATCCGAATAGACCTTTATGACCATGTCGCGGAACAAGCGCTGGTATTCCTTGCGCTGCTCGGGCGTGGCCACGCGCCAGTACCGCCCCAGGGCAAAACGGCCGATCGTCTCCATATCGAAACTGTCCTGCAGCAGCGATCGGAACTTGCTTTGTTTTTGTTCCTGCGTCAGATCCGCATCGCCAAGGAAATCTATGGCGCGCTGCGCCATGCCGTCTATGAATTCCCGCGCGCCCTTGCCAACCTGATCCGTCGAAACGATATACAGGAAATGGTCGGAGATTCCTCTTTCGACGCCGGAAACCGTCGCAGCATGGCCTTGCGCCGCTTCCATGCCGGCCATAAGAACAGGCAGCGACAGGGCTGATAACAGCAGCCCCGCCGATAATCCTTTCCTTATATAGACGGTTACAGACATCAACCCTTCCTCTTTAAAAACAATCTAGTCCTCGCTGTCATAGTCGGGAATAGAAGGCGCGTCGCCGTCCTCATCCCGCACCATCGCTTCGCGTTTTTGCACGTAAGCGCTGCGCAGGGCGGCATAGTAATCAAATGAATTCTTGCGCAGATCGTCGATTGCATCCAGAAGCTCTTCCCGGCGGTCGAGGCCCGCCGCCGCCGCGCGCGCGTAATACCATTCTTCCTGATCCGTATTGTACAGGTACAGACGCACCGGATCGGCAAAGGTGTCAACCAGAAGACCCGTGGCGTCGCGGAAAGAAGATGGCCCCCATACCGGAAGAACCAGATAAGGGCCGTGACCGACGCCCCATACGGCCAGCGTCTGGCCGAAATCCTCGTATTCGTATTCAAGCCCCGTATCGGCGGCCACATCGATCAGGCCGCCAATGCCTATCGTCGTATTCATGGCCGCGCGCGAAATATCGCCTGCAAACCCCTCGATATCGCCCTGCAGAAGCTGGTTCAGCGCATTGATGGGAGTATGAAGATTGCGCAGGAAATTGCGCAGCCCCGTCCGCAGCGGCTTCGGCACGGCAGCGCGGTAACCGCGCGCGACAGGCTCAACGACAGCCCTGTCAACCGCATCGTTGACGGCAAACGTCACCCTGTTCATATCCTCCAGAGGGTCCTCTATCGCCGTATCGGAATCAACGCCCGCCTTCTGCGCCTGCGTAGCGGAACAGGCCGCAGTCAGAAAGCCGGTCATCAGTATCAAAACCGTCAGCACCGTATTTGTAAATTTAGTTATTGAAATCATGGACTTGCCCCTTAAGAACTGCACTCGCCTTACCTAAAGTAAAGCACGTTGTTGTTACCACTTGGTTAATTTTTCTGCCCGACCGCGCCAATGGGCAACATTCTGAAAACAAAGAAATATTGCCGCACAGACTCTGCGCTCATAATGATATTTAAACGGGCAAAAGGTCAATCGGGAAAGCGATACGGCATCGCTTTATCCGTCTTCAAGGCTTAGAATTGCCGTAAATCCCAGAAAAAGCGTGATCAAAGCAGGCGACCACGCCGCAAGCATGACCGGAAGCTGGTGCGTAGCCCCCAGCGCCTGCAGGAAATTGGACAGAAAGAAAACCGCAAAGCCGCACAGAACGCCGGAAACGACGAGAAAAAAGGCGCCGCGCTGGCGCGGAGGACGCATGGCAACAGCGGCAGCCAGTAAAACCATAGCTGCAAACAGGAAAGGCTGGGAAATCAAATTCTGAAAATGTATGCGCAACCGCGTCGCATCGAACCCCGTCGCTTCCATTGTGCGGATAAACGCCGGCAAATTCCAGAACGACATCGTGTCGGGCGACGAAAAGCTGTCTTCAATCTCTTCTCCCGTCAATTCGGTCGGCAACGCAACCATGTCCACGGCGGTCTGTTTTTCATGCGGCTTGCTGATAACGGCATCGCCGAACAGCCACATGCCCTTTTTATCATCAAGCAGGGCCGATTTTGAATCCACGCGCTTTTGCAGCGAGTCCCCGTTATCGAAGTAAAGGGCCATGACATCCTGCAAATGCCACTCCGGCATTTGCACTCTTGCCGCATGAAGGACGACGTATCCGTCTTCGTGCATCTGCCGCAACCACAACCCTTCATCGAACAAAGCCATATGACTGGCGTTGTGCGTAAGAAAATCATTCTCCAGAACTTTGAACCGGCTCATCAGTATCGATCCGGCTGGATTGAAAACCGCCGTCAAAAGCACGCCGCAGAGAATCGAGATGGCAATGGCCGGCATCAAAAACTGCCAGACGGAAAAACCCGTCGAACGCATAACGATCAGTTCATAGCGGCGCGTAAACTGCCAGAACGTGAAAATTGCGCTGAACAGAACGGCAAATGGAAATGCCGTCATTCCGACATCGGGAAGCTTCAAAAATCCCATTTCCAGCACAAGACCCAGGGGCACGTCTTTCATTTTCCCGGCGCGGCGCATCAATTCAACCGTGTCGAAAAGATAGACGACGGCCAGCAAAATCGCCGCGCCGGCCAGAAGATTCAGCGTATAGGCGCGCGCCAGATAGCGGTTCAGGACGGGGGATGCTTTCATGCCGGCGCGTTTCCTTTCCTCGCGTTTTTCAGAAATATGCGGCTGCGCAGGCCGTGCGCGGATTCGCTGAGGAAAAACAGGCCGCCGGCGATCGGCGCGCTAACGAGAAAATACATAGACGCAAGGCCCGCATCATGCTGCCGCGCCATGCCGAGCGCGCCCAGATAAAGACCCTGCACCACAACCGCTGCCGCTATGGCAAAAACCACGCGCCAGCTGTAACTGCGACGGGCGCCGCTTCCCGTCAACAAAAACGCAAGGGACATGATGGCAAAAGCCGGAGCCAAAAAGGGACTTACGATGCGCCTGTGGATTTCGACCATAAATCCGCGCTTGCTGGCCATATCCGATTTATTCGTTGGATCCGGACGCAGCAATTCCAGAAACGTCCGTTCATCAGGCTCACGCCAGCGCTGGCGCACGGGACCGCTGCCTTCAGGCAAATCGATCGTATAGCTTTCGAAATCAAGACGGTCCAGAACGCCGGTATTGGCATTGACGGACTGGCGCGATCCTTCATAAACCAGAACCTGCTGCCCTTCGGGAGACGAGACGACGACGCCGCGCTTGGCGAGAATCGTAACGGGAGTTTCATTTTCAGGACGACTGTCGTGAATCAGAACGCCGCGCATGCTCCCGTCATTCGTGCGTTCGCGGATAAAGACGGTCAGGCCGGGGCGCGCCGCGTTGAACACGCCCTCCCGGAACAGCAGCGTTGAGTATTGCGCCTTTATGACGACGCGCAACTGATGCATCCCCGACAGGGAGGCGGGCGCAAGCCACATCGTCACGAACAGCAGGAAAATGACGATCCCCCCGCTTAGAATCAAGGCCGGCCGGGCAAGGCGCAACGGCCCGGCGCCAATGGAACGCATGACGATCAGCTCGCTGTCCGTGATCATCTTGTTATAGATGAATACGACCGCCGCCATCAGGGCTATGGGCAGGATAACCTCGAAAAAGCGCGGCAGAGCCAGCATTGTTAAAATCCAGAAAGCCTTGCCCGACGCGCCCGAGTTCACGATAAGATCAAGGAAGCGCAAAGATTGCGTCAGCAGAATAATCCCGGCCAGCACCAGCGCCGTAAAAACGGTGGCGATAAGAATATTTCTGAAAATATACCGGTCGAAAACCGCCATCTTGCGCTTGCGGACCCCTTTGTTTTCTTACGGACATAAGCATATATTGTAGGTCTGGTAATGAAAACATCAATCTTTTTCCCTGGAGACAGCCTATGAACCTGACCATATCCTTTCAGACAAAAATGCCCGCACGATCGGATGCCGTCATCGTACCCGTCTACAGGGAAAATAAACTTCCCCCGGCGGCGCAAAAATTGGACAAGTCTTGCGGCGGCCTCATCTCCCACCACCTGAAAAAACAATCGAAGTTCAAGGGCGACAGGGGCCAGATTTTGACGATCGCCGCACCGCGAAGCGTTCCCTGCGCGCATATCATTCTTGCAGGTCTGGGCGAAGCATTGAAACTCGACCTTCCGGCATGCGAGGCTGCGGGCGGAAAAGCCTTCCTTGCGCTGGCGGCGGCGGGCGCGCAGACCGCGACGTTTTTGACGGACGATATGGCGGAAGCGAAAAAAGTGAAGGCGGCCGCTGCGGCGGCGCACATGGCTTTCGGCGCAAAGCTGCGTTCCTACCGCTTCGATCGCTACAAAACGGCAAAGAGCAAAGACGGCAGCAAACCGCTTTCGAAAATAATCGTATGCCCGGGTTCCATCGCCACCGACAAGGCATATAAAAAACTCGACAAGGTCGCGGGCGGAATCTTCCTGGCGCGGGATCTCGTGAATGAGCCGCCGAACATGCTGTACCCGGATTCGTTCGCAAAGCGCATTCAACGCGAGCTGACGCCGCTGGGCGTCGAAGTGGAAATATTCGATGAAAAGAAAATGAAAAAACTCGGCTTCGGCGCGCATCTGGCCGTCGGGCAGGGATCGGCCTTCAAGCCGCGTGTGGTCGTCATGCGCTGGCATGGCGGGGTCGGAAAAAAAGGCAAAGCCATGAAATCGCCGCTGGCCTTCGTCGGCAAGGGACTGACCTTCGATACGGGCGGCGTCAACCTGAAGCCGACCGGCGGCGTGGAGGATATGAAATACGACATGGGCGGCGCGGCTTCCGTCGTCGGGCTGATGAAGGTTCTGGCAGCACGAAAATGCAAAACGCCGGTCGTCGGCATCGTCGGGCTTGCCGAAAACGCGCTGGACGGATCCTCATACAGGCCCAGCGATATCCTGAGATCCCTGTCCGGAAAAACGATCGAGGTTCTGAATACGGATGCCGAGGGACGTCTTGTCCTGGCTGACGCGCTGACCTACGTCCAGCGCAATTATAAGCCGCGCTTCGTCATTGATCTTGCGACCCTGACGGGGGCCATCGTCGTCGCGCTGGGCGCCGAATATTGCGGCCTGTTCAGCAATAGCGACAAACTGTGGGAACAGATGGACAGGGCGGGCGCGGCAAGCGGCGAGCCGCTCTGGCGCATGCCCTTGAATGAATCCTTCAGCAGGGAACTGGACAGCCATATCGCGGACGTCAAAAGCATCGGCAATCTGGGGCGCAACGCGGGATCGAGCATCGCCGCCTGTTTTCTTGAACGGTTCATCGAGGACAAAACCCCTTGGGCGCATATGGACATTGCCGGGGTTGCCTTCGCAAAATCGGAAAAGCCTTTCTGCCCCAAGGGCAGCGGCACAGGCTTTGGCATAAGACTCCTTGACAGACTCATCGCCGACCATTACGAAACCTGATCATGGCCGCAAAGGGTAGCCTTAAACCGCATGATGCCCGGCGCATCATGCAAGACGACGATCCCGTCCTGAATCAGGTCGCGCAGCGTTACGCGGTCGGCGTCACGGAATCGGTTCTGGATACAATCCGGCATCCGGGCGACCCCGTGGCGCTGCAATACATGCCGCAGGCAGCCGAACTCCTCACATTGCCGGAAGAAAGCGCCGACCCCATCGGCGACGCGGCGCACAGCCCCGTTCCCGGCATCGTCCACCGCTACCCGGACCGCGTTCTCTTTATGCCCGTGAATATATGCGCCGTTTATTGCCGGTTCTGTTTCCGGCGCGAAAACGTGGGGCCGGGGCGGAAAATGCTGAAGCCCGCCGAAACAGGGGCTGCGCTTGATTATATTCGTGTGCGCCCGGAAATAAGCGAAGTCATCCTGTCCGGCGGCGATCCCCTGATGCTGGGCGCAGAGCGGATAGAGAAGCTGTTAAAAGATATTCAATCAATTCCGCACGTGCAGACCCTGCGCATCCACACGCGCATCCCCGTAGCCGATCCGCCGCGCATGACGGATGCGCTGTGCGGCGCGCTGCGCACGGAAAAGCCATTGTACATTTTGCTGCACGTCAACCATGCGCAGGAACTCTCGCCTGCCGTTGAAGCGGTGCTTAAACAACTGCGCGCCGCAGGATGCATCCTTTTGTCGCAGTCTGTCCTGCTGCGCGGCGTCAACGACAATGCGGACGCACTGGAAACCCTGCTCCGCCGCCTGACCACGCTGGGCGTGAAACCCTATTACATCCACCACCCCGACATGGCCCCCGGAACGTCGCATTTCCGCCTGCCTTTGAAAGAAGGCATAGCCCTCATGCGCTCCCTGCGCGGAAAGCTGTCCGGCCTGTGCCTGCCGGCCTATATGCTCGACATTCCCGGCGGGCATGGCAAGGTTCCCGCCGATTCCGCCTTTGTGAAGGAAAATCCCGACGGCACATATATGGTCACGGATTTCCAGGGAAATACCCATTTATATTCCTGAGCCAGGCTCAGCTGCCGAAAAAATGCCCATCCGCTTGCTGCGATAGGGTGCGGAGAAATGCATTTTATATACGGATACTTCTTCCGCATTTTTGTAACGGATCATAACCATTCCGCCGGGATGACCGGCAAGCCAGTCGTTCACCTGATTTCTTTCCAGGCTGGCGACAGGCGCGCGCAGGCGCGCAAGAAACGTGATTTCCCCCTGATAGTTCCTGACGAATGCCCACGGAATATCGTCATGATTCTGAACATAAGCCGCGAACGGGCGCAAATCGTATGACGGGAAATATGTCCGCGCGGCCGCGGCATGCCCCGCCACAAAAACGAAAACCATGATCAGCATGACATTGCGTATCGTTGCAACAGGCGCATCCTTCAGAATCGCCGCAATCAGAATAACCGCGGCCGGCAAAAGCGGTACGAGGTAGTGCGGCTGCTTACCGCCTATGAAGGAAAAAGCAACAAAAACGGGAACCGCCCAGCACAGGACAAATCTGAATTCCTTCTTCCGCAAAACCCCGGCCTTCAATGCCCGCAATTCCTTCCAGAACCGGGGTATAAAAATCCACGGCGCGAACATCAGTGGAATGAGCGGCAGATAAAAATAAAACGGGCGCGTGTGCGCCTCCCCGTACGATCCGCTGATGCGCCCCGCCGTCTGCTCCCAGACAAGCCAGAAACCGAATTCCCGGCTTGAATCCTGCAAAACAGGGACAAGCCAGAGCAAAACCGGGAGAACGGACAATAAGAATGCAAGAGCGCACCCGCCATACCATTTTTTCCGGCTGATGATGCCCGCCGCCCACAAAGGCCCGGCCAGAACCGGAAAAATCACGTACAGATAGGCAACCGGCCCTTTCGTCAGAACCCCCGCGCCCAGAAAGAACCCCGCTAAAATTATATATTTAAACTTTCCCTTTTCCGCATATTCGAGAAGACACAGCAACGTGAAAAGAACGAAAACCGTCAGCGTCAAATCGAACATGATGAGCGTACCGTATATGATGAACGGTAGACTTCCGGCCATTATATAAGGCGCGTTTTTGCGCAATTCCGGATCCAGTTTTCCGGCCAGCGCCGCCGTCAGGTAAACGCAACCCAGGGAGGAAAGAACCGGCGGAATCGCCGCCGCCCAGCGGCTGACGCCGAAAATGGACCACGATATATTGATAAGCCAGAAAAGCAGCGGCGGCTTGTGATGATACGGCTCGAAGTTGACCGTCAGCGACGCCCCCCAGTCGCCGCGCAAAAACATTTCCCATGCCACGCTCAAATACCGCGTTTCATCGACCGGAAGAAGCGGCCTGAAGAAAACGGCGGCGGCATAAAGAGTGAAAAGCAGGGCCGGAACAAAAGCATGCCGCGCCATAAATGCTTTTAAATCAGGCATGCGTCCTGCTTTTTTCCTGTCTCAGGAGCATAAGATTGCGCGTGTATATAAATAAGCCCGCGCCCTGCCCGACGATAAAAACGGGGTCATGCCGCCAGATGGCGTAAGCGAAAAGCGTCATGCCGCCCGCAAGGCTGAAATACCAGAAGACTGTGGGGATGACGCTGCGCTTTTCTTTTTCCGATACGATCCATTGCACAAAAAAGCGCATGAAAAACAAGCCCTGCCCCGCAAATCCTATAGCCAGCCAGATCATTTCCGCATTTGATTCAAACATGGTTACTCCTCAAGAGCGACGACGGACGGATACGCGCGGCGCTGCAGCCACATGACGCCCAGCAGATCCGATATCCCAACCCACAGCCTGTCCCAAAATCCATATTTCGATGCGCCATGCGCCCGCGACCTGTGTGAAACGCCGACATGCGCGATTGCAACCCCCTGCCGCGCCATCAGGGCCGGCAGGAAACGGTGCATATGATCAAAGTACGGCAGCTTCAGGTAATCCTGCCTCCGGAAAATCTTCAGGCTGCACCCCGTATCGCGCGTGCCGTCTTTCAGGGCAAAAGACCGTATTCCGTTGGCAAGCCTCGAGGATATCCTGCGCACCGCATTGTCGCGCCGTTTCATCCTCTGCCCTGCGACCATCAGCGGCGCGTTCCGCGGCAGTTCGCTTTTATAGCGGGCATAAAGCATCTCTATATCCGCTGGGGCATTCTGCCCGTCGCCGTCCAGCGTGGCGATCAGGTCGTTTCCCGCGGCCCTCACGCCCGTCCACAGGGCCGCCGACTGTCCCGCCGAGCGGTCATGGCTTATAACCCGCAAAAAAGAATGCTTTGCGCGCAGATCTTTCAGCATATCCAGCGTACCGTCCGTGCTGCCATCGTCGATATACAAAACCTCGCCGACCGGGATTTTTTCCGCAAGCGCCGCCAGTTCCGACAGAAGCGGAGCTATATTCTCCCGTTCGTTTTTGACAGGAATAACGATTGACATCATCATGGGCGTCCCCTTCATTGATGGCGATTGTGGGGGAAGACGGATTAGGTGAAGCTTATGGACCGTAATATACTGTAATAAATGAGATTTTTACTGGTAGAAGACGACGCGATGATAGGCGAGAACCTTGTCCGGGTTCTGAAACTGGACGGGTACGCCGTCGACTGGGTAAAAAACTGCGCGGACGGGCGCGAAAGCCTGCTGCAAAACGATTACGGGCTTCTGCTTCTTGATCTGGGCCTGCCGGACGAGCCGGGAATCGACCTGCTGCGCTGGCTGCGCGAAAAGGGGAATGACATTCCCGTCCTGCTCATAACGGCGCGCGATGCGCTCGACGACCGCGTCAAAGGCCTGGACAGCGGCGCCGACGACTATATCCTGAAACCCTTTCATTTCGAGGAGCTGGAGGCGCGGATACGCGCCGCGCTGCGCCATCATGAAAAAAGGGCTGCGCCCATGCTTTCCTCCGGCGGCCTGACGCTCGACCCCGTCGCCAAAACCTGCATGCGCGGCAATAAATCCTTTTCCCTTTCCGCCAGGGAGTATGCGCTCCTTTACGCGCTGATGGAAAAGCCGGGCGCCGTTTTGTCGCGGCAGCAGCTTGAAAGTAAAATATACGGGTGGGACGACGAGATCGAAAGCAACGCCGTCGAATATCATATACACCAGATAAGAAAAAAACTGGGCCATGACGCCATCCGGAATATCCGCGGAGTGGGGTACGCGGCCGGAGAAAAATCATGACGTCCGTGCGCCGCAGGCTTCTTGTATCCCTCATATCCGCCTTCCTGATATCGATCGCCGGGGCGATGACTTACGTTTATTTCCAGACGCAGCATGAATTGAAGGAAATTTTTGAAAACAGCATGCGCGAAACCGCCGAGCTGTTCGGGAACGCCAATTTTACCGACGGGCGCCCCTATCCCCCTGCGGCCGCGATGAAGGATCCCAATGAACAGCTTGTTTTGCAGATATGGGATGCCGGCGGGAATCTCCTTCATTCCGTTCCCGAAACGGCGCCGATCCCCCTTAACAGAAAACTGCGCGACGGCGCGTCCGAGGCGAACGGGCGATGGTGGCAGACATATACCGTAAGGGAAGGAAACGGCGGATTCATACAGATATCCAGGCCCTCGGCAATGGCGAAAGATGTCGTCGAGGAAAACATTTTACGGGCTCTGCTGCCCTTCCTTGCCCTGTTTTTTATTCTTTGCTGCGGCGCCTGGTTCCTGATCGGAAAAAACCTTGCGCCTTTGAACGCGCTGTCCGCCGAGATTGCCGGGCGCAGGATAGGACACATCGAGCCCATCATCATGGACCGCGTCCCGGCCGAGATACAACCTATCATCCATGCGCTTAACGATCTTTTGCTGCGCCTTGACAGGGCTCTTGAAGCCCAGCGGCGGTTTACGGCCGATGCGGCGCATGAATTGCGCACGCCCTTAACCGCCCTGCAGCTTCAGATAGACGTGCTTAAAAAAGCAAAATCGGAACAGGATAAAGCGGATGCCGCGAAAACCCTTGAGAACGGCATCGACCGCGCGGCGCGCCTTGTTCACCAGATGCTGGCCGCCTCGAGAAGCGCAGCGCCTTCCGCGCCGGACGCAAGCATGGCTTGCAATCTTTCCGATATTGTCCGGGATATTCTATCCGGATTTTCCGTCGCGGCGGAGAAGGAAAATATAAAAATCGCATCCGCCATACAGGGCGGCGTTTATGTTTTGGCCGATAACGAACGGCTGCATTCGATGGCCGCAAACATCATAGATAACGCGCTGAAATACACGCCCGCAGGCGGAAATGTGTCCGTTACCCTGTCAAAGGACGCCCTTACGGCAAAGCTTGATGTGACGGACACCGGCCCCGGCATACCCCCCGAAATGCGCGAAAAGGTTTTCGAGCGGTTTTACCGTCTGCCGGGAACCGGAAAAACGGGATCGGGGCTGGGTCTTGCCATCGTCAAGGACATCGCGGCGCAGACAGGCGCAAGAATGGAAGTATCGGACAACCCCGGAGGGAAGGGAGTGAAATTTTCGGTGACCCTGCCGGCCATTAATTGATATTTCCCTTTTCCCCGTTTAGGGCGATAATCGATCCGTATAAACGACTCTTCGGGAAGGATAAACATGCTCGACGCCATATACTGGGATCATTATTACAATGCGATTTTACTGTTCAATCTTCTGATCGTCATCGGCCTGTTCACGGCGATGCGTTTTTGCTCAGGCATCATCGCACATATAAATCCTTCCCATGAACTGCTCAAAAAAGACAATCCCGCCTTCGGCATTTCCCTGGCTGCGGCCATGTTCGCCGTGGCCGTAATGCTGAGCGGCACGATTTACGGCAGCCCTGAAAACGATGCCTTTTATTCCATAAAGGCCGTCGGCCTGTTCGGCATTATCGGCATAGCCCTGATGGCAATGACGCGCATCATCTTCGATAAAGTGACAGTGAGCACAATTTCCCTGCGGGATGAAATCGTGCGCGGAAACATAGCCGTCGCCATCGCAGATGCCGGAAACGTTCTGGCGGCAGCCATCATCATCCGCGCCATCATGATCTGGGTCATGGTCAATTCCGTGGAAGGAATCGCTTTTCTTCTCGCCGGATGGGCCATTTCGCAAGCCGTCCTGACGGCCATGACGCTTGCCCAGCTTAAGATGTTCGGCCTTCTGAACAAGGGCAGCCGCCTGCAGGAAGAGTTGAAAAACGGCAATGCCGCGCTGGCGCTTCGCTTTGCGGGCCAGAAAGTCGGCGCGGCGTTCGCGCTGGCGACTGCGGCGCGCATGGTCGTTTATGAAGAGTATGAAATGGTTTCGATTCTTGCGTCCTGGCTAGGAGCGTCCGTCATTGTCCTTTTCGCATGGAAAGCCCTGTGCCTTGCCGCCGACCGCATCATCCTGTTCCGTGCCGATGCGAACCGTGAAGTCCTGGCGCAAAAAAATATCGCCGTCGGGGCGGTGCAGGCTATTATATGCGTTGCCGCAGGCCTTCTTATATCCTCGCTTTAATCGGTGTATTGCAGCAATTTATCCGCCTTCATCTCCATCCGGTCGCGCTGGCGGAGAATGCGGCTTTGCGCCGGCGTCAGCAAATGATAATGCCGACCATCGTCAAGGGCTTGCGCCACATCCCAGCAGTCGTTTTGGTTCGTCACCCACGTTTCATTCGGGAAACGGCGCAGATCGAATGACGCCGAATAGGTGCGCAGCGTTTTTTTCCCTTCATTCGCGTATTCATGGAAATAGGACATCGCCAGTTCGCGCAGCGTGCGGTAAACCGGGTCGCGCCAGCGCAGCCATACATGATTGCTTTTTGAAATCGCGCCCCAGCATCCGTGGGAGCGAAACAGCGCGATGACATGGTCGTCATCGTCCTCGGATGCCTGCATGTCCATCAGCAGCGGCGGCGATCCGCCCATCCACAGCGCTGCAGCGGATATGAACGCCCCCTCGATGCAATGCGCCACGCCGCTTTGGATCGCGCAGGCCGCCGACCGGCACGTGTCTCCTCCCTCCTCGTAATTCATCCCGAGAGAAGAAACATAATCCTGTATCTTGTGCGGCGTATCGAGTCCCGCCATAACGGCCGCGACTTCGGCATCAAGGCCCAGACCGGTCCCGAACGCCACGCGTTTTTTGTAACCGCGCTTCATTGCGCAAATGATAGCACGGAGCGCGCGACCGTGTCTAACCGCCCAGCGCGGACGGTATTTTCAGCAGCCCGGCGATGCTTTCCTCACTGTAGCTTTTCGGCCTCATAAATCTTGTTTTCCCCGTCTTTCCGACTTCATGCACGGGCTCCAGCCGCGTCAGGGTCGCCAGAATCCCCACAGGCGCGCCGATAACATTGGCGGCCGCATAAAGCGCCTGCGTAATCCGGAACTGCGTTTCGTCCAGCGGACCGTCCGGGTTCCGATCAAACTGCCGCGTTCGGCGGCATTCTATGACGCGCGCAAACTCCGCACGCTTATTGCGATCCTCCACCTGCGCGGCAAGATCGGGCCAGAGTTTCCGCAACGCCTCGCCATGCGGGAAATTCTTTTTCGGCGGATGCCCTGTTATCATTTCGTAAGTCAATTTTTCAACCTTCAGAAAATATTCCTCCAGAAACGCCATCGTGACGGCGGGCGTATTTCCGCCCCGCCCGGAATCCAGCTTGAACCGGGACGCCAGATCCTCCATTTTCCTGCGGGACGGGCGCGGACATCCCGCAAGAAGAGGCCATGCAATGTCAAAATCCGCCATCGCGGCGGCGCTGATCGTGGCGCGCGCGCCGTCGCGATGGATCTTGTGCGCGCGATACAGATGATGAAGCGGATCGCCGTACTTTTCCAGATTGATTCGCGCATGACCCTCCCGGCGCACGGCATCCATCGCCTCGGCCAGGCCCAGAACGGCGAACACCGGCAGACAGGCATGCGCCGTCAGACGTTCGCCCGATATGGCGCGGCCCTGCAGCGCGCGCGGATTATCGCCTTTTGCCGCGCGCGGCGTGATGCCCGGCTCAACCGGCGCCTCCCCGCGTCTTGCGGGGCGGGAGCTTGCGTTGCCGGCTTTCATCGACAGCCACGGCGCATTGACCAGAAGATCGTCTACAGCCGCATTTTCAAGCGCGATCGCCTCAAAGGCCGCGCCTGCCCTCTTTGCATACAGGCATGCATCCGCGCGCGCATATTGCCGGTTCATGGTTTTCGATGGAATGGGCGGCGGCATTTCTCCTTGTATGCCGGCCTTCGAATAAAGGTTTTGCGCCGCCAGCGCCTCAAGCGTTCCCAGAGCCGTGCCGCCCGGTGTAAATAAAATTCCCTGCTGCTGGCCTTGTATCGTCAGGGTCGACGGGCCCATATCCGTCACGCGCGCATCCGCTGCCGCCTTGCCGTGCAGAGCCGGCGTTTCGGTGACGCGCCCGCCGCCGCGCTGCAAGGCGTGCCCGCCGCCGTTTTTGACGGATACCAGAACGCGCGCCAGCTCGGGATGCCTGTTCTTCATCCTGTCGGCGGCGCGGTATATATCGACGGCAGCCTCATACTGGGCGAATTCCGCTTCGCCGCGCCCGTCCTGCCGCGTCGTGTCGCTCTTGGCAATCATCGCCAGATAACGCCCGCGCGCGGCGGCATGCGCGCGGAATGCCTTGTTATCGAGCAGGGATTCGACCACGCCGCCGATGCGGGCCAGATCGGCTACGGATTCGGAAAGGATGACGATATCGACTTTTGCGCCTTCGCATGCCGTTCGGTTTCCCGTCGCGCGCAGCAACACAAGAGCAGCCAGAGCCTGCGCGGCATGGGTCGTTTCCGCGACGATCAGCTTTTCGCACATATCGGGATTTTCGCTTATGACAGCAAGCCTTTCCAGAACTCTGTCGCCGCGGGCGGAAACAATGTCCGACGCGGCGCGTTTCATGGCCTGCGTCGCGTCGCCGTCCTCAAGCCACGCGGTCAGGGCCGCCGTCTGCTGCTCCGCCGGCAGCGACAAAAAGCGTTTTTCATCCATAACTCCGGAACCATCGAGAACCCGGGCCGCAGAAGCCACGATATCCGCCGCATTGTGGCGCAGATCTATCGTACCGAACCCGTCGCCGAAACATGATTTCAGATAAGGGAGATCGCCTTCATCCGCATCCTTGTACCGCGCGGCGATGCGCGCGCGGTGCAGGGCGATGCCTTCCCTCAGAACATCCGCCGTCATGGAGTCGTTGCCGTCCCCGTCGCCCAGAGTCCATGCGCAAGGACGCGCCAAAGGCGTACGGACGCCTACGCCCCGATCCGCATAGCCATGCTTTTCAAGCGCATCCTCAAACAGTTTTTTATGATCCGGGGCGGAATCGAAAATTATATCCAGCGTATTCAGTGTCTCTTCCGCTTCCTGCAGCGGCGTCTTGCGCGGACCGACGACCGGAACATCGCGCAGAACACGCAAGGCCGCCATCATGTCTTCCTTCCCTGCGCGCGGATCGGCCAGAACGCGCGCCATGTCCCTTTCCACCTTTGTATAGGCAACCGTCGTCGGGTTGGTCGGATGCCCGGTCAGGCTGAACCATGCGACCGCGTTTTCATCCATGAATTTCTGCAACTGGGCCGCCGCCACCCCTTCCTCGCGGAACCGGCCCAGCACGTAATCGATGGATCCGGCAGTCGCAAAGCCCATTCTATTATGCGCCCGCACGATTTCAGTCGTTGACATGATGCGGGCGCGGCGGGCGACGAGATTGAGTTTGGCGTCGTGCGCCGCCAGCTTCATCTGCTGCGCGGCATCAAGCCCTTCCCAGAAAGAAATATAGGCATCCAGGCGTTGCGTTTTGCGCGGTTCTTTTTGCAGTTCCGCCCTTTTTTCCAGCAGCGCGGCAGCGCCGGGATCGGATTCCCGGACGGCATCCATGTACATGCCGGCCAAAATATTCTCGATTGTCCCCGCAAAGCTTTTGGGAATCGCCATGACTTTAAATCTTTCCGTTTAACGTTTTCTTTTCACAAGGACATAAAAGGCGCCCGACCCGCCATGCAGCGCTTGCGCCGGATAGACGCGGAGAACGATACCGCCCATGCTGCCGTCGCACAACCATTCAGGCAGGCACGATTTTAAAATCCCGCCGCCGTCGCGGCCCTTGCCCGTTATAACCAGCATGCAACGCGCCCCGGTCTCATATGAATCCGTGACCGCGCTTCTGAGCGCGGCATAGGCTTCATCGCGCGTCATGCCGTGCAGATCGAGGCGCCGATCGATCGGCATCATGCCGCGGCGCAACTTTTCATCCGTCCGGCGATCCACGCCGTGCGGCGCGGCGGAAACATCCCTTGCTGCAGGCTCCGCAGACCGCCGTTCCGGAAGATCGGCGGAAGCGCCCCGCGGCTTCAACGGCTTTCCCCGAGGCCGCCTGTCCGCATGTTTTTCTTTTCCGGGCAAGGGTTTTGCGCCCCTTACCGCATCCCGCCATAAAGCGTTATCCTCCTGATTTCCATCGTTTTTATCGATCATTGCGGCCTTTTTACCCTTTATTTTCAATTTCTCTTCATAATAAGGCATAATGGTTAATACGGGGCGCGAGGGCATTCTTGTGATTTTTAGCAATTTTACGCGGACAGCGGCAAATTTTTTACGGCGCAACGCCTTTTACCCGGCTCTGGCGTCCTTGCTCCTGACTGTCGCCATGCTGGGACACCCCGCGCATGCGCTTCTGGACCGCAAGAATTTTTCCGAGACGGAAAAGGTCGCCTTTGCTTTCCATTACCTTTCCAATATAGAACCGGAATTTGAACGCTGGGTCAAAAAGACGGATCGCTACAAAAACGCGCGCACGGCTGAAAAACAGCAAATCCTGAACGATGACCTGTACAGGCTGCAAAATGGGTATCATAAATATCATCCGGATGAAGATCTGATCCATATCGAAGCGCCCGCGCAAATCCGTTTCAGGGATTACAGCGGCAGAGCCCTGTACAATGACGCCGGCGAAAAACGGACGAAACATGTCGTTATAACCATACCGGGCATCAACAGCGGCGCCATACCGTTCGAACTTGATAAGCTCTGGGTGGCTGTCGTCGCAAAAGATTACGATTTCTTCGTTAATCTTTACCTTACGGAGAAAGAGTACCAGAAATTTATAAACGATCTGGGCTACAAGGCTGTTTATTACAGCCATCTCGCAGCAGTCATAGATATATTTCTGCGGCCTGTCGATGTCGATATGCGCGCGCCCGTTCTGGTCGATGATCAGGAAATGTGGCTTATGCTCGCCGAAATCGGCAGCTTCACCATATGGCAGCGCGAGCACAAAAAAATGGCGTGGGAAATCAGCGCGTCCTGGTTCGTCTCCGATACAAGCCGGGATCTTCTCAATTTGTACGAAGACATAAGAAACTGACCCGGCGGTGGACGCGCATTCATCCTGAGTGCTAGTATTGCTTCATGTTTTCAAAGCTCGACGCCATTTTCCGCGCTCTGCCCCGCCAGGCTGAGTCGACGGATGCGCGCCTGGGAATCCGCCGCGATGAGGAACGCGAGGAAGGCCGGAAGAATAAAGAGCACGAGGAAAAACCCGATGAAACGGATTTGTGGCAGGACAGCACGGTCGTATCGGTTGCGGCTCTGCGGGCCTTCCTGGAAAATCTGGCGGGCGAAGCCGTGATACCGGCAACGCAACCCGCGGAATCCGGCGGTGAAGACGCTGCCGTTTCGTCCGGCCCGGCGACCTCTGCGCCATTATCGCCGGCAGCCCATGCGGCGCAAACCTACAAGTCGGCGGCCCGCCGCGCCGGAAGCGATGCCCCGCCCGCCGCAGTGCAAAGCGAACCGCCGACGGCGGGCGTCAATCTGTCCCTTGAGGAAGTGCGCGCGATGCATGCGCTGGTCGACGACCTGGCTTTCCTTGCCGAAAAGGGCGTATTGAAACTGAATATTCCGCGGGGCGAAAGCTTTCTGAAAAGCATTATGGATGCAGTGGCGCTCGCAAAACGGGGTTTCACGCCTTAAGCCTGTACCCTGCGTCTTCCGTAATTATGATGCGGGGATCTTCCGCATCGTCCTCGATCTTGCGGCGCAAACGGTATATGTGCGTCTCTATGGTGTGGGTTTCAACGCTTTCGGCATAACCCCATATGACTTTCAGAAGTTCCTGCCTGTCCACGATCGCACCGGATTTTCCGTGAAGATAAAGGATGATATCGCGCTCCTTTTCGGTCAAATTTACCTTCTTCCTCTCTGCCGGCCGCATCATAATTCCTGTCCGCACATCCATCTCATAAGGGCCGATCGCTATTTTTTCTCCTCCCGGAGACAGAGATACGATAGCGGATTTTTGAATCCGCTGCGCAATAAAATCCAGAATGGCGCCCAGCCGCAAGGGAAGTGGAAACTCCTCCCCGCCGACAAAACAAATATTGCTTGGGCCTTTCATATAGCCGTCATCCGTTATGCCCGCGAACGAAACGGGCGGGGATTGAAAATCCGCCTGCGCGCCGTCGCGGCTTTCATGGACGGCCAGGGCCGCATGCGGAAACTGCGCGCGCAAAATCCGCGCCAGCGGCGCGCGCAAAACAGGATCTTTCAGCCAGACGGAGATTTTTCCTTCCATGACGAAACAGATTACCAGCCTGGCCCGGGAGCGGGCAAATCCGCCCCGGCAAAAAATGTGAATACGTTGCCAATATTTTAACAATTCATTGATTTTAAATGATTTTTTTATGGCCTGTCTCTTGCAGCATATTCCGTCCGGGAGCGTATTTTCATGATTGACCCGCTGCAAACGCCTTCATTTCAGCCGCCCGGGGGACGGAGCCCGGATAGCGGACGCGCCGTGCTGCGCATGACATCCGGCGACCCGGAACGCATGGCGGGATCGATTCCCGTCTGGGAAAAACAACCGTCCGCGCAAAGCGAAATCGCGCAAAATCTGTCCGAAGCGGTCCGTACGCGGGAAGAAAACGGCGGCTTTCCCTCAGCCCTGACATACGCGGCGGACGAAGCCTCCGCAGCGGATGCGGAAGATGAATTTGGCTTCTGGGACATTATCGACATGGTCAATCCCCTGCAGCACGTCCCGATCGTCAACCATCTTTACCGCGATATAACCGGCGATGAGATAAAACCCGCCTCAAAAATAATCGGCGGGTCCCTCTTCGGCGGTCTGGCGGGCGGCGCGGGCGCGATAGCGAATGTCATCATCGAGTATGAAACGGGCCGCGACATCACGGGCAATGTCGTGGCATTAATGGCAACGGGTGAAAAGCCCGTTTTCCGGTCGGCGGCGGCAACTCCCGCGCGCGCCATAGAAACCGCCTTGTCGGACGTACAGGACCTTCCGGGAACGGCGCTTGCCTTCGCTGACATGGGACAGACGAAAAAGGGCCGCGCCTGGCAATACGTGACGGGCGATCCGGAGCGCATGGCGGGCGGCATCGCCGTCTACAAATAAAATAAATTTCAGATGCGTGTTCCAAACAATGCCGTGCCGATACGCACGCACGTCGCGCCTAGCGCAACGGCCTTCACGAAATCGCCACTCATTCCCATGCTGATCTCCGGTAGACCGTGCCGCGCCGCCAGTTTTTTCAACAGTGCAAAATGCGGCGCGGGCGGATCGTCCGCGGGCGGGATGCACATAAGCCCCCGTATATCGAGCCCGGCGGCACGGCAATGATCCAGAAGCGCGGGGAGATTTTCCGGCAAAACGCCCGCTTTCTGCGGCTCCGCGCCCGTATTTACCTCGATGAAGCACGGAATGCCGCGCCCCTGCCTTTTCATTTCCGCCGCCAGCGCGTCCGCAACTTTCTCCCTGTCCACCGTCTGGACGCAATCGAACAACGCAACGGCATCGCGAACCTTGTTCGTCTGCAGCGGGCCGATAAGGTGCAATCTGACATCCGGATATTCTTTTTTCAGCGGAGCCCATCGATCATGCGCCTCCTGCACCCGGTTTTCGCCGAACAGCCTGTGGCCGGCATCCAGCGCCGCGCGCACGCGCTCTCCCGGCTGCATCTTGCTGACGGCCATGATATTGACCGCCGCCGCATCGCGGCCGTGCGGCACGCAGGCCTTTTCGATTTGTACGCGGATGGCGGCAATATTGTCGGAAACCTCTCTCATCCCGGCAGGCTAGCAGAATATTTATCTCTGGACACCTCCGGCATAACTCTCTAAATATGGCAACCATGTCAAGGCCCCTGCCCCAGGAACAGAATGACGCCGCATCCCTGCACCGGGAAGCCGTAAGATTTTTGCAATCCGGAAAATTCAACGAGGGCATTGCGAAGCTCAAGAAAGCGGCAAAAGCCAACCCGCAATCGGCCAATATATTGAAAGACCTGGGTACGGCCTGCTGGCAGGCGGGCCGGCCGGCCGAAGCTGACAAATATTACGCCGAAGCCCTGAAACTGGGACCGCAGAACGCCGCCGTTCTGTCCGCTGCGGGAGCCTTCCGGCACGAGCAGGGCGACAGCGAGAAAGCGGAAAAATTATTGCTCGAAGCCGTCCGCCTGCGCCCGGAGGATCCGGAAGCGCTGAACAATCTCGGCATCGTTTTTCTGGATACGGAACGTCTGGACAAGGCTGAAAAGTGCATCGATCGCGCATTGGCATTCAACCCGCTGTGGGTGAACGCGCTGTATAACAAAAGCCGCATACTCGGCGCGCAAAAAAATTACGCGCAGGCTGAAGTGGTCCTGAAGCGCGTATTGCAAATGGCCCCGGGCCATGCACCCGCAATCACTCTTTTAGGCCTTCTTTTGCGTGAAACCGGCAAGGCTCATGAAGCCGTTCCGCTCATGAAAAAAGCCGTTGAAATTTTTCCGGCGGGACAAGAAGGCTGGTACGCGCTGATCGGCCTCTATGAATTTATGGCGCGGCTTGAGGACGCGGAAAAAGCCATTGAGGAAGCCCGCAAATACATTTCTGAAACGCCCAATCTTATATTTCTGGAAGCAAAAATCGCGCGGCGGCGCGGCGGCGCGAAGGACGCTCTGGCCATCATGGAAAAGTACCGCCCCGGCATGCGCAAGACCCCCCGCAATTTCAATTTCTTCTACGAACTGGGCTCTATGTACGATAAAATCGGGAATATTGACGAGGCCTTTTCGAATTACAACCTCGCAAACGAATTGTGGCTGCAAAACAGCATCGTAAAGGAATACGACAGGGCCGGACTGCCCGGAAGAATTGATAAAAGGCGCGCCGTTTTTACGCCGGAATGGATCAAAACATGGTCTCCGGCGCCGCGTGCGACCAACCAAAAGCCGGAGCCCGTTTTTCTCGTGGGCTTTCCCCGGTCGGGGACGACGCTGCTGGGCCAGATAGTGTCGAGCCATGCGAAAATCGATGTCGCCGACGAATGCCCCGCGCTCAAAAACGTCATGCACGCCATCGGAAACGAGACAAGCGATTATCTTCCCGGGCTGCCCCGCCTTTCCGCGGGCGATCTGGAAACTCTGCGTGAAAATTATATAAAGGATCTCGTGTCTTACGGGCGCGATGCGTCGCGCCCTTTCATCATCGACAAGATGCCGCTGCACCTGATGGATGTCGGCCTGATTTACCGCCTGTTCCCGGACGCGAAATTCATTCTTGCGCTGCGCCATCCCTGCGATTCCGTCTTAAGCTGCTTCATGCAGGCCTTTTCGCCAAACCCGGCGATGGTTCAGTTAACCGATATTGAAAACAGCGCGCGCTTTTACGATCAGGTATTCGGGCTGTGGGAACATTACCGGCAAGTCCTGCCTCTGAACGTCCATGCCGTTCGTTATGAGGATGTGGTCGGCGATTTCCGATCCGCCATAGAGCCGCTATTGAATTTCATCGGCGTCGAATGGTCCGACGCCGTACTGGAACACGATAAAAACGCCAAGGCCCGCGTCCAGACGAAAACGCCCAGCTACAGCCAGGTGACGGAGAAAATTTACACGACATCCCGCGGACGCTGGCACGGCTACAGGAAATACATGGAGCCGGCGCTGCCGGTGTTGGCGCCGTGGGCCAAAAAGTTCGGTTATGACATTTTGTGACGAGCCTTGCCGCGGGGCGGGGCGACATGCTAAGGAAATCTATCTTCTTCGTCAAAGCGGGTTAAAAGCAATATGCGTAACGGGTTTGCAGTCTTTTCGGGAATCTTGTTCCTTTTGGGCCTTTCGGCCTGCGGCGGCGTGGAAAAAGAGGCCAAGTACCCGACGGGCATGGACCGCAGCACTGTCGCCGACGCCAATGACATCTATTCCCAGCCCGATAGCATTTTCGGCAAGGACGGGCTGAAAATCCTGGGCCGCAGCGGCGACGAGCCCGCCGATAACGGCATTGGCGTCAACAGCTATCTGTGGCGCGCCTCGCTGGACACCGTCTCCTTCATGCCGCTGGCCAGTGCCGACCCGTTCGGCGGAGTTATCCTGACCGACTGGTATTCCGCACCGGAAACGCCGGGCGAACGCGTGAAGCTCAACGTTTTCATACTGGATAAACAGCTGCGCTCCGACGGGGTGCAGGTTAAAGTCTTTAGGCAGATCCGCAAGGGCAGCGAATGGCGCGACGCCCCCGTGGCCGATGAAACGGGCCGCGGTATCGAAAACGCCATCCTCACCCGCGCCCGCCAGATGCGCGTGGCGCAAATGGGCGACCTCAGCAATTAATTACATAATAATATTTTTTTTGACATAGGAGCTTTCAGGCTGCTAAGTATCTTTCTGTAATCATTTTAGGGGGAGGCTTTCACATGCCCGTCACGAATCTTGTCGAACGCAGCCGCATCATGGGATTGACCGGACTCGCGCGGGAAATAAATTTTCAGGAACAAACCGTTCTGGTCACCGGCGCGGCAGACGGCATCGGCGCGGCGATTGCGAAAACGCTGCGCCTGTTCGGCGCGCACGTGATCGCGCTGGACGTGCAGGAGGAAAAACTTTCCAGGCTTGCGAGCGACGGCATTTTTCCTATTCTGTTCGATCTGTCGCAAAGCGATCCGACCGCCTATGAATCTCTGGCCGAGCAGATCGTTTCCTCGTCGCCGTCGGGAAAAATAGATGCTTATATCATGAACGCAGGCGTGGTGAAGCTTCTGGACATCAAAAAGAACAACACGGTCGCGAACACGCCTTCCATTGAATTCGCGAAGCTCGCGCAGATAAACGCGCATTCGCATGCCGACATTTACCGCGCCCTGCGCGATCGCTTCGCCGAAAACGCGCGGATTGTCGTCACCAGTTCGCCCATCGTCGGGCGCGCCGACCCGAAAACGGCGGCCTATTCCGTGACGAAAGGCATGCTGGAATCCTACGCGAACAACATCGCGGCGGAATTGAAGGGAACGAGCATCCTCATCACCGGCTATGTCCCGCCGCCGGTGCAGAATTTCCTGCGCACCGACCTGAAACCGGGCGAACCTTTATACGCGCACCCGCACGGCATCGATATCACGGAACTGCCGCTGCGTCTCGCAACGCCCGGCCTGCAACCGATTTTCGGCGGCATGGTCATCGCTTTCGGCTACGAAAACGACGGCGCGCGCCTGCGGCAGAAAGCGACGCTGCCCGACGGCACGGTCTACGATTTCATGCCACGCGATCCGTCTGATAACGGGTTTTTATACGATCTGCGCATCCGCAAAATCGGGCAGGGCGGCGGCGATGAAGGCCGGCTTCTGCAACATTACAGCACCGCGGCGATCCGGGAGATTCTGGGCCTTGAAAGAACGCCGGACATGGTTATCGACCGGCGAATAAACGATGTTTTTGAAACGCCCGTCCATGTGCGGGAATTTCGTCCGGCAGAGCCCCAATAAATCAATCGGCAAAAAACGAAGGAGGAAGATAATGTCAATTTTCAATACGGTCGTAACGGAAGAAAACGGGAAGAAACTGAAGGCCTATGTAGCCGCGCCGCAATCAAAAGACGGCAAGGGGCATGGCGTCATCCTGATGCACGAAGTGTATGGGGTCACCGAAGGCCTGACCCACATTGCCGATAAACTGGCCGGGCAAGGCTTTCTCGTCGCTTGCCCGAACATGTATTGGGAACATGATGAGGATGCGAGCTTCAAGTACGACCCGACGCCGGAAATCCTGGCCGCCATGCCGGAAGATGAAAGAAAATCCTTCAAGGAACAGCTGGCGAATGACCGCAACACGGCGCGCGACCTGATGTTCCGGTTCACGAACACGCAGAGCGCGGAAGAGGTTGCCGCCAGCAACGCAAAAATCATTTCCTATATAAACAAGGTTTCCGCCTTCCTGCGCGGGCACCCGAACGGCACGGGCAAGGTCGCCGCGTCCGGCTTCTGCTTCGGCGGGCGCAATACATATATTGCGCTGGCAAACGATGCGGATGTCGATGCCGGCGTCGCCATGTATGCGACGCCTGAACTGCACAAGGTATTCAACAGGGATGCCGCCATGAATATCGACGCACCGTTGCTGTTCATCGTCGGCGGAGAGGATCCCTACATCAATGACAATGAAAAGGAAGACATGATTGTCGCATCGGCCAGACATACCGTTACTTACGTATCCGGCCGGAAAAAACCGATAGTGGAGAAAAACCAGAACGGAAACAGTCAGATTATCGCCCTTTACTACGCCAACAGCAACCACGGCTGGAATCGCATCAAGAGCGTATATTCCGATCCCGGAACGTCTGAACACACCATAGGGGTCGTTTCGGAGTTTCTGAAAAGCGCGCTGGGCGGCAGAGGCTACCCTTCCGTTCCCATGTCCGCGCTGCTGACGACGCCGCGCTCGCCCACCTACCACCCGCAGCATAAGGTATAGGCGAAGGCATGCCGGACTTTTCGGACTGGATCAGGCGGACGGGACTTGCGAACATCATCTGGATCACGGATGTGGACGAAACGTTGCTGGAAAAATCCTCCAATCCCAACAATGTCACGCAAATCCCCGGACTGGAGAGTCTTTGCGAAAAGCTTGACGCGCGCGCCGGCGGCGGATTTTACGTCATTACAGGCCGCGATCTGCCCTGGCTGGACAAGGTTTTCCCGGCGAGGCGCATCCGCGCCTCCTGCGAATATCACTGCCTGTTCCGCAGGGAACCGGATGAACCGCCTGAAATCCTGAACCCTGTGCCCGAATGGAGTTTAATAGATGAAGAAATGGAATCGCTGGCGGTGCGGCATGAGGGACTCTTGCTGCGCAAAAAGCCTTTCATGCGCTCGCTTCACTATATTGCCGTGCCGGAAGAAAAAAGAGAAGCCGTAAAAGCTGCGATCGAGCCAAAATTAAAAGCGCTTCTTGACCGGCATAATGCGCAAACAGGGCAGGCCGTCGGCATGGTGGACGGCGGCAAGGTCTTCGACATGGGCCCGTCAAATTCCGACAAAAGCCACGCATTCATTGACATCCTGCGGCATGCCGAAGCAAAAACAGGCAAAAAGCTTACCCCTGTTTATTTCGGCGACAGCCCCGGCGACCTTCCGGCGGCGCGCACCGCGCAGGAAAACGGCGGGAAATTCATCGCCGTGGGAAACGACCCCCGCGTTACGTCCGTAGCCGATTTCATGCTGGAAAGCCCGGCGGCATATCGCGCCCTTATCAAGGACGTCATCGGGCTGCAGCCGGGACGCGGCTGCTTTTCCGCTCCAGGTCCCTTTCCTTCGCAATAAAAATTACAAGGCGCGGACGTGACCGTCCACGCTGATAGACTGGCCGGAAATATTGCGCCCCGCGGGCGAGCATAGAAACAGAATCTGGTTCGCCACATCCTGCGCACTAACCATGCGGCGCAATGACGCCATGTCCTTGTATTTTCGTTCCATCTCACTATAGGGAACGCCCTCCTTTTCGGCGCGGGCGCGGATGACGTTTTCAATGCGCGGCCCCTCGACGATGCCGGGAAGTATCGCATTGACTCGTATCCCGTGCGGGCCCAGTTCCCATGCAAGGCTTTCCGCGAAGCCGCGTATCGCCCATTTCGTCGCCGCGTAGGGTGTCCTGTTCGCATAGGCGAGCCTGCCCGCAATCGACGATATGCATATGATGGAAGCGTTTTCCGACTCTTTCAGAAGCGGCACGGCGTGATGCGCGCAGTAAAACTGCCCGTTCAGGTTGACGCGCACAGTGGCGTCCCAGTCGGTCGGCCTGATATCTTCCACCGCCGCCGTGGGGCCGGCAATTCCGGCGTTATTGACGAGAACATCGAGGCCGCCGAGGGTTTTCTTCGCCTCGGAAAACAGCGCCGCGACCTGCTTTTCATCCGACACGTCACAGCGCGTCACGCCCCATGACGGCCTTTCCTTTTTGCACTTGTCCAGAACTTCCGGCGCGATGTCGCAGACATGGATTTTTGCGCCTGCGGAGTCGAACGCCTCCGCGATGGCGCGGCCGATGCCCGCCGCGCCCGCCGTCACAAGAACCTTCATGCCGGGTTGCATTCCAAAAGCCTGATTCATTTTCACGCTGCTTTTTTTGCTGACGCGGAAAGGCTGATTTTATCGCGGCCCTTGAGTTGCAGGATTTCGCGCGCCTCATCGGGCGTTGCGATTTCCAGCGACAATTCCTCGATGATTTTCCTGATTTTACGCACCTGCTGCGCATTCGATTCCGCAAGCTTTCCGGGGCCAATCCAAAGCGAATCCTCGAGCCCGACGCGCACATGCGACCCCATCGCCGCGCCGAGCGTTGTCAGTTTTATCTGCTGGCTGCCCGCGCCCAGGATAGACCACTGGTAATCGTCGCCGAACAGGCGGTCCGCCGTGCGGCGCATATGCGTCATATCTTCCGGATGCGTGCCGATGCCGCCGAAAATGCCGAACACCGACTGGATGAAAAACGGCGGCTTCACAAGCCCCTTGTCAACGAAATATTTCAGATTGTACAAATGACCGATATCGTAGCATTCGAATTCAAACTTCGTGCCGTTCTCCGCGCCCATTTTCATCAGGGCTTCGATGTCCTCGAACGTATTGCGGAAGATGATGGCCTTGTTGCTCAAATGAACGCGTTCCCAGTCGTGCTTTATATCGTTCTCGTAACGGTCGAGCATCGGGAACAGGCCGAAATTGATTGTGCCCATATTCAGGGACGCCACTTCCGGCCTGAATGTGGCCGCCGGGCGCATGCGTTCAGCCACGCTCATCTGCGGCGCGCCGCCGGTCGTGATATTGATGACGGCGTTCGTCGTTTTGTGAATGCGCGGCAGGAATTTCATGAAGACTTCCGGATCCTGAGTCGGGCGGCCATCCTGCGGGTCGCGGGCGTGCAGATGGAGTATCGCCGCCCCCTCCTCCGCGGCCGCAATCGCCGCGTCCGCGATTTCATCCGGCGTAACCGGCAGATAGCGCGACATGGACGGCGTATGAATCGCGCCTGTGGGCGCGCATGTGATGATGACTTTTCCGGCATTCGCCATGATGTTTGTCTCCCTTCTGGAATTTCAGTTTCTGGATTATGTCATGGCAAGTTTTTCTGCGCAAGCATTATCCAGTGGTAAAATTCCTGATGATTTTTCCGCATTATGGCGTTAAAACAATGCCATGAGCGAACGATATAATATTAAGGAAACTGAAGAAAAGTGGCGCAGAATATGGGATGAGCGCGCCTGCTTCGCTGTTTCCGAAGACCCCGCCAAAAAGAAATACTACGTGCTGGAGATGTTCCCCTACCCTTCGGGGCGCATCCATGTCGGGCATGTGCGCAATTACACGCTGGGCGATGTCGTGGCGCGTTACCGCCGGGCGAAAGGATTTAACGTCATCCACCCGATGGGATGGGATGCTTTTGGATTGCCGGCGGAAAATGCCGCCCTTGAAAGAAAAACCCATCCCGCGAAATGGACCTACACCAACATCGAACAGATGCGCGGGCAGCTCAAGTCGATGGGGTTGTCGATCGACTGGAGCCGCGAAGTGGCGACCTGCCACCCGGAATATTACCGGCACGAACAAAAAATGTTCCTCGATTTCTACCGGAAGGGCTTGGCCTATCGCAAAGAATCGATGGTCAACTGGGACCCCATCGACAACACGGTTCTGGCCAACGAACAGGTCGTGGACGGCAAGGGCTGGCGCACCGGCGCGCCCGTTGAGCGGCGGAAACTGTCGCAGTGGTTTTTAAAGATCACCGATTACGCCGACGATTTGCTGGAGGGGTTGAAAACCCTCGACCGCTGGCCGGAAAAAGTCCGGATCATGCAGGAAAACTGGATCGGCAGGTCGCAGGGGTTGCGGCTGCGGCTGGACATTATCGGCGCGGGCGAACATCTCGAAATCTTCACCACGCGGCCCGACACGATTTTCGGCGCGTCGTTTGCCGCGATGGCGCCTGATCATCCGCTGGCGCAGAAACTTTGCAAGAGCAAGCCCGGCTTTGATGAATTCCTGAAACAATGCTCCGCGGGCGGCACGTCGGAAGCCGCTATCGAGCAGGCCGAAAAGATCGGCTTCGATACCGGCTTTAAAATCCAGCATCCGTTCCTGAAAGATGTTCATCTGCCGTTGTACGTTGCCAACTTCATCCTGATGGATTACGGCACCGGCGCGATTTACGGCGTTCCCGCGCACGACCAGCGCGACTTCGATTTTGCGAAGAAGTACGGATTGGAAATTAAGTACGTTGTTTTTCGTAAGGAAAGCCTGCCGCCACCTTCGGCCCAATTATTCGACCAGCCACTTCTAGAAGATGGCATTATGAAAAATTCAAGCTTTTTAGATGGTCTGTCCAATAGCGATGCAAAAAAGGAAATCATCGCGCGCGCCGAGAAAATGAAAACCGGCGAGGGCGTGACGCAATACCGCCTGCGCGACTGGGGCATTTCGCGGCAGCGTTACTGGGGCTGCCCGATCCCGATGATCCACTGCCCGTCCTGCGGCGTCGTGCCCGTTCCCGAAAAGGATTTACCCGTGCAGCTGCCTGAAGACGTCACGTTTGATAAGCCCGGCAACCCGCTGGCGCACCACACGACATGGAAAAACGTGAAATGCCCGTCCTGCCAAAAAGACGCGCAGCGCGAAACCGACACATTCGACACGTTCTTTGAATCCAGCTGGTATTTCGCGCGTTATTGCGACCCGCGCAATGAAAAGGCTGCGTTCGACAGGCAAAAGGCGAAGTACTGGCTGCCGGTCGACCAGTATATCGGCGGCGTCGAGCATGCCGTGCTGCACCTGTTATATTCCCGCTTTTTCACCCGCGCGCTGAAAGATTGCGGCTATTGCGACGTGGCGGAACCGTTCGCCGGCCTGTTCACGCAGGGCATGGTCACGCATGAAACCTATCAGGACAGCGGCGGAAACTGGCTGTTCCCCGGCGATGTCAAAAAAGACGGCGATAAATTCGTGACCGTGAAGGACGGCAACCCGGTCAAGGTCGGCGGCATCGTCAAAATGTCCAAATCCAAGAAAAACGTCGTCGACCCGGAGGACATCCTTTCCACCTACGGCGCGGACGCGGCGCGGCTGTTCATCCTGTCCGACTCCCCGCCGGAGCGCGACCTGGAATGGACGGAAGGCGGCATCGAAGGCGCGTGGCGCTACGTGAACCGCGTACACAGGCTCATAAGCGATTCCCTCGCTTCCCTTTCTGCGCCCGGAACGACTACGCCGCAGCAATTTTCCGATGCCGCCCTGGACCTGCGCCGCATGGCGCACAAAACCATCGCGGGCGTCGCCGCCGACATCGAGGCCTTTCTGATGAACAAGGCCGTGGCGAAAGTGCGCGAACTGTCGAACGCGATTGAAAAATTTGCTGCACCCGATTCTGCGGCAAAATGGGCTCTGCGCGAAGCGCTTGAAGCCCTCGTTTTATGCGCCAACCCGATGATGCCGCACCTGGCGGAGGAGCTGTGGGACATGCTGGGCCATAAAACCATGCTGGCCGGCACGCCCTGGCCGGAGGCCGATCCCGCGCTGCTGAAGGCGGACACTGTCACCATCGGCGTGCAGGTCAACGGCAAGCTGCGGGCGCAGATCACCCTGCCCGCCAATGCCGATGTGAAAACCGCTGAATCCGTCGCTCTCTCCGAACCCGGCGTGAAAAACGCGATCGGCGGCATGACTGTCAAAAAAGTGATCGTCGTACCGGGCCGCATCGTCAACGTCGTGGCAGGGTGATGCCATAACCGTCTTGTCTTTCTCTCCCCCCGCCTTAAGTGAACTTCGCGGCCTCAGCGCCGCCTGTTGACATATCAAACGAGGAGGAAATCAATGAAAACCATCAACGCGAAGCAAATGGACGAGAAATTCTGTTGCAACGACAATGCCGTCGTCATCGACGTTCTGCCGGCGGAGTATTTTAACAAGGAGCATATCCCGGGCGCGATCAACATCCCGGTTGAATCCAGGGATTTCCTTGAAAAGGTAGCCAAGACAGTCAAAGGCAAGACGCAGGACATCGCCGTTTACTGCGCGAACGCCCAGTGCACGGCATCCGGGGACGCCGCCAAAAAACTGATGGCGGCGGGCTATACCGGCGTGCACAAATTCCCCGGCGGCCTGAAGGAATGGAAGGATTCCGGCCACGCGACCGAAGGCAGCGGCGGCAAGGAAGGCAAGGCCGAGTGCGGCAGCTGTTGCTAGGCGTTCCGGTATCTTGCTAAAGTGCCCGCATGGGTTCCATGCGGGCACTTTTTTTCTGCGCGGCTCTGATGCTGGCCGGATGCGGCTTTTCGCCGCTTTACGGCAGCCGCGGCGATGCCGCCGCCGTCCCGCGGCATTTCGATTCCGTATCCGTCGGCAACATCCCGAACCGGGAGGGGCAGTATCTGCGCAACGCCCTCATCGACCGTCTGTATTCCTCCGGCCGGCCGGTTGCCCCGCGCTATGAACTGCATGTTTCGCCGGTAAGGGAAACGCTGACCGATCTGGACATCACCAAAAGCTCTTCCGCTACGCGGGCGCAGCTGCGGCTGAACGCGGAGATGAAGCTGCGCAATTCCGCGACGGGAGAGGCCGTGCTGGAGCGCGGCCTGACCGCCATCACCAGTTATAACATCCTGCAAAGCCGGTTCACGACGCGCGTATCCGAAGACGACGCCCGCCGCGCCGCGCTCGACGATCTTGCGCGGCAGGCCGAACAACAGCTTGCACTTTATTTCAACGGGGCCGGGCCATGAAACTCGCCTGGAAACAGATCGAGCCGTTCGTCAAAAGCCCCGACCCGAAGGCGCGGGCGATTCTTGTTTACGGGCCGGATGACGGGCTGATGCGCGAACGGGTGAAGACGATGGGTTTAACCGCCGTCTCCGACCTGAACGACCCGTTCAACAGCGTCCTTCTGACCGCGGAGCAGATTCTCGCCGACCCGGCCCGCCTGCCGGACGAGGCGAACGCCATTTCGATGATGGGCGGCAAAAGGCTCATCCGCATCGACGGCGCGCGCGACGCCATCGCGCCGCTGATAAAGGACTATCTGAAATCCCCGAACGAAAACGCCCTGCTGATCCTGATGGCGGGGGAGCTGGGCCCGAAATCGCCCCTGCGCGCGCTGTTCGAAAAGGCGGAAAACGCGGCCGCCCTCCCCTGCTATGTCGAGGATGAGCGCGATATGGCCGGGTTCGTGCGCCGGACGCTGCAGGAATCCGGCTTCGGCATAAGCCCCGACGCCGCCTCGTGGCTGGCCGCGGCCGTTACGGGCGACCGCGGGCGGGCGCGCAGCGAGCTTGAAAAGCTCATCACCTACATGGGCGTGAACAGGCAGATAACGCTGGACGACACGCGCGATTGCTGCGGCGACGCGGGCGAACGCACGCTCGACGATCTTGCCTATGGCGCGGGCGGGGGCAACGCCGCCATCGCGCTGCGCGCCTTCGAGACCCTGACCGCGGAGGGCACGCCCGCCGTCGCGATTTTACGCGCGCTGCAAAATCATTTCCGCCGCCTGCACCTGGCCCGGGCGCGTTACGATGCGGGCGACGCGCCCGACGCGATTTTAAAGACCCTGTCCCCGCCCGTGTTCTTCAAGCAGGCGGATTCCTTCCGCGCGCAGATGCAACGCTGGCAACTGCCCGCGCTCGAAAAAATCATGGCGCGCCTTTCATCGCTCGAGGCCGACTGCAAGAAAACCGCCACGCCCGCCGAAACCCTGTGCGCGCAGGCGATCCTGAGCATCGGCAGCATGAAGTAAAATATACCGGCAACAGCTTTTGCATTAAAAACCGGAAAGGGGTTTTAGAAACAAAATCTCAAGGCTTTCCCGCCGGCCTTGATGTAAGCCTCGATGCCGACATAGATGGCCCGCTTGTCGGTGGCGGGCACGTCGCCCTCGGGCGTAAGGGCGTCCCGGATATCGTCGGGGTCGGCATATTCTGGATTCATGTCATCGAAAACGCGCTCCTGCGCTGCGCAATCATCGGTGCAGGCGAAGGCTCGCACCTGCGCAAGATTGTCCGACCTGATCTGGGAGGTACTTCAAGAGAAGAAGAGCAGCCACTTGCTCCGTGAGAAGAATTCGCTCCATCTTGGGCACGGCGGGGGGAATGCCCTTCTCCAGCACAGCAGCGACCGGTATGAGAACAGGCACAAGCGCTTCGCTGTGCCGCAGAAGGGAATTTCGACCTCGCTAAGAGGGCATTTGGCTGGAACTACGAGGCTAGCCAGCAGCCCTGTTAATGCCAAGGCTCTGCAGAGCCTTGCAAATCTCAGGAGTACACAAACTAGCAGCCAAGGAAAACAATCTCAGATAGTGCCAGGCGGCGGACTTGCTGCACATGAGAAAGCTGGTGGCCACACTCTCGAAAAACATGTGGGTAAGAATGTAACGGATCTCACACGACGTATTTCAAAAAACTCAGGTCCCGATTATGCTTCCAGTTTCAGGTTGAGGAGGGTTCGTGAGTCGATTGCAGAAAAAGTTCGCGGCCTATTTTCATCAAGACTGCTTGGACGTCTATGGATCCTATCAGGACACAATACGAGCTTTCGCTGAAGCACTTGACGATCCACAAGAAGTAGAGCAGCTCCTGCGCGAAGCCGCAATTACAAAAGATACAGCGCGTGAGGCAGTGCGCGTCATTGACGGGTTCTCGATCAAATCTACCGGGATGACGGAACAACAATGGCTCATCTGGCTCGCTGATCGGTTGGCAGAGGCCATGAAGAGCAAAATCAAGTGAACATATCTCGCATTCCCTTGGTGAGGGCGGGCGGGTGATCAATCCATAAAGGTTAAAATATTGCTGACCAAACAGCATAAGCTCATCACATTCGTGATGATAGTAGCTTGCTCCGCAGCGTCATGCACCACTCCCGGAACGCAGGGCGGCGGATCTTCCGGCGGAACGGTCAAGCGCGCTCCCAACAACAGTTGTGTATCGCCAACCCATGCCTATCGGGATGCATCCCGCTTGAGGCGCGGAACAAGATGGGTGCGCTTGCCCGCGTCGTCATACTTGTATACTTCCTGACAAATAGCCAAGTAGTCATTGCGGAATGACACGGGTTCTGCGAAAGCCTCGCCGGCATGTTCGTGGAACATGAACACGATGACCTGGCAGGGAACCGGGTGGTCGGCTTCTATCGCGCCGCGCTTTGCCAGTTGGGATAAAGCCATGAACCGCCGCTGCCCGGCGACGATCTGGTATTTGCCTTTCGCTTTGCCCCTGGCAGGGGCTTCCTTTACCACAAGGCTTTGCAGAAGGCCGTGCGCCGCGATCGAGGCGGCCAGATCCTCAAGGCCTTCGGATGCGCCCGTCTTGCGGACGTTGCCGTCCCAGACGGCCAGCTTGTTCAGCGGTATCGGGATTGTTGCAGTCATTTTCTTCTCCTTCTTGTTACGGGTTTTTCCAAAAACGCGAAGAAGACAAGCGGGCGGACAAGCCGCGAAGGTCACCCGCCTTCGGCAAAGGCGGGGAAACGGCCAACGCGGATTCTCGGCGCGGGCAGGCCGTTGACCGCGCGGCGCGCCCGCTTAGGCTTCGCGGGAGTATGGTGAAAAACCCGGCAGGAAGGAGATGCGGATGAAAGGGAAGGGCCGGAAAGGCCTGCGCTGCCGTGGGAGCCGAAGATGGAGAGGGCGGCATTGACGCCGGGCGTGAGAAAGGCTATAATTAAACTAGATTCAGACTAGATTAATTGGAGGCAGAGCATGGACAAAATAGGCGCTTTTGAGGCCAAGACGCATCTTTCGGCCTTGCTTGAAAGAGTGAGCAAGGGGGAGACCATCACGATTACGAGGCATGGCGTGCCTGCCGCGATGTTGGTCCCTGTGGAGGGTCGCGCCGGGCATATGAGCCATGCCGCTCTTGTCGAGGGTATGCGCGATCTACGCAAGCGGGTTAAGCCCGATACGATGAGCGTCAAGGAGATGATTGAGGAGGGCAGGAGGCATTGAGAAGCGTTGTGATCGATGCGTCGGTGACGCTTGCCTGGTGCTTTCCGGATGAGAAGAGCGCATATGCCGACAAGGTTCTTGAGGAACTGGAGGGCCAGGTGGCGCTGGTACCGTCGGTGTGGGCGCTGGAAATCGCCAATGGTCTGCTTGTAGGAGAAAGACGGAAGCGCATCAGTCAGGTTGAGATTCTGCGGTTCATGGATTTGTTGGAAGCGTTTCCGGTGCAGGAAGTATCCCTGCCGGTGAGTGCTCATATCGCGGGCGTCTTGCCGCTGGGAAGGGAATACGGGCTTTCCGCATATGACGCGTCCTATCTGGATGCAGCGATCAGAAACGGAGCGGAACTGGCCACGGCCGATGATGCGCTGGAAAAAGCGGCGCGTAAGGCGGGGATTCCGATCATGTGCGCACCGCATCCGCGTAAGGCCAAGCGGTAGTTCCGAGCGCATGCGGGGCTTAGAGCCCGTGCTCGTCGGCTGCGCTGCGATACGGGCCTTCAATCGTGAATTCCGTGATCCGGCGGCGGGTCGCATCGAGCGGCCTAACGGGGCTGCCGTTCCTGTCCGCGGGCGTGAGATAAAGATTGGCGCCGCGGATGTGGGTTACGGCCATGTCATCGAGGCGATCGATGGCCTCGTGCAGCATGGCCCGGAGCTCGGCGGTTGTTCGCAGGCCGTTTAAGCGGATGCGGATTCCTTCAGGCTTCTTGGATTTGGCTGGCATGGATAAGTCCTGGATGGGGTCTAGTCGTTGTCTTTGGAAGGAACGAAGCCGATGGGGTATTTCCTGGATGGCTTGGGCTCAAGAAGCTTCTGAAGGGAATCAAACAGAACGGCGATCTTCTGGTCGTGCCGGGCGACCTTGCGGGCAAGCTCTTCATGGGTGGCGAGGATTTCGCGCAGGCGGACGAAGGTGCGCATAATGCCAATGTTTACCTGAATCGCCCGTTTGCTCCGCAGAACAGAAGAAAGCATGGCAACACCCTCCTGCGTGAAGGCGTATATTCGGCACAACTAGGATCAATATCAACGGTAACAATCTCGGCGTTATTCCACCGCCTATGCGGCAGAAGTCTTCCTTCAGTTTCCGCTTGAGGCGCGGGAGAACGTGAGTGCGCTTCCCGGCGTCGTCAGACTTGTATGTGCTCCAGGCCAGCCCTGGTCGGCAAAGCTGAAAATGCGGCCCTCGCCGAGGATGATGTGATCAAGCAGCGTGATGCCCAGCAGCTCGGCCGCCTGCCGCAGGCGTGCTGTCAGAACCCGGCCCTCCGGGCTCGGCGTGGGATCGCCGGAAGGATGATTAGCCCCTTAAACGCGGCAGCTTTTGTTTCAGCGATCTGAATGTCCTCAACCGACATACGCGCCTCGAGCACCTTGCGCCCGGATCGGGCGATCTCGATGGCCGATATTTCATGAGGAAGAGTCGATGTGCGATTGGCAACGACCAATAACCAGGCAAGGGATTCGATTTCATCCTTGTGGACGCCGTTGCCACTGCCATAGGCGCGGGCAAGCATCGCCTGAGCCAGGAGATGTCCGGACATAGCCGCCTTGCGATACCATTCAAAAGCAGCCTCCGGGTTTTTGGCCAGAAAATGACCGCTGTCATAATAGGTGCCGACAGAGAATTGAGCGTTGGGCTCCCCTGCCCCCGCAGAGATCAGGCAATAATTTTCATGGGAAGTGCTACCGTCACCTTGCGTTTCTGATGTGCAGCGTTGTCTTGCATTAAGTAAATAATCGAGGGCATCTTGTTGACTGCGATCAGCAGCTCTTCCAAGCCACAAGCCAGCGGACAGGAGATCCTTCTCCACGCCATCGCCCGTAAGGTAAGAACGACCTAGCATGTACTGAGCAGGGGCATAACCCTGCTCAGCGGATCTCGTCAACCAGTGAAGCACTTGCTCATCATTTCCTGGTACAACCTCCCTACGCTGATATAAGATCGCTACTTCATACTGAGATTCAGAATGATTGCGCTGGGCTGCCCTGAGGTAATAGTCAAACGCCTTCTGCGTATTCTTCTGAACTCCTTTCCCGAACTGATACATGTGCGCGATATAGTACATCGCATCCGTATTATCCTTGCTAGAAGCCAAAAGAGCCCATTTCATCGCTTCATTATAATCCGTAGGAACCATTTCTCCCGTGAGATAAAGATAGGCAAGACGCGCCCCCGCAACGTTATTGCCTAGACGTGCCGCTGCGCGGAAGTTGGCAAGAGCCTTGTCGGGATCCTTTGCTGTCTGGTCGTCGCCATCTTCAAAACGAAAACCGAGATACAGATGAGCGAAATCATCACCCTGATCCGCCAGAGTCTGCAGAGTTTCAACCGATGCTTTGGAGTAGAGAAAACCTGGAGGATCCGCTGGCACCGACAATCTTCCGATATTTTGCCAAATGAACAGCCCGGCAATAGCAAGACAAATAATAAGGGCATATAGACCTATGCGCGTTCTGAGTATTGCGGATGAATATATAATAGCCAAGTCTATATACCTAGGGTTAATAACCTGCCTAATTAACGAGGTACGTCAAGTGGTAGAGCGAGTCAAGCGTGCGTGATGTGCATTGATGGTTTACGCCCGGTGAGAAGAAAAGGAAAAGAAAAGTTCAGGCAGTAGCACGATATTTACTAGATATGGTATGGAATCATCGCCTTCTGCGGAGAACCCGATGCCCGGCATTCTTGACGATTTCCCGCGCGGCGATGAAAAGCGCCTTCTGACCCAGCACGATACGCCGAAAGCGGCCTGGCGCGATCCGCAGGACATCCTGCGCGATCCTGCCCTCGCCTACCCTGCCGACAATCCCGGCGCGCGGCTGTTGCTGGGCAGCCTCGATGGCCGCCTGATCGGCGTGGCCGATGACCGTCACATGATCACCGTGGCCGGCTCCCGCGCCGGCAAGGGCGTTTCCGTCATCATTCCGAATCTCATCTTCTATCCGGGCAGCGTGCTTGTCATCGACCCGAAGGGCGAGCTGGCCTCCATCACCGCCCGCCGCCGCGCCCGCGACCTTAAACAAAAAGTCTTCGTGCTGGATCCGTTCGGACGGACGGCCGACTGGGTGAAGCCTTACCGGGCCTCCTTCAACCCGATGGCAACGCTTACCCATGTCTTCTTCCCTACCCCTTCAGCCTTCCCGGGTTGTGCGAAAGGCGGTGAAGAACCTCGTCGAGCTGGTCGAGCGTCTTGAACGTGATCGTCATCGACCCGTCCCCGCCGGGCTTCATGTCGATCGACACTTTCGCGCCGATGGCGTTGCCGACCTCCTCCTCCAGCGCGAGCGTATCGACATCCTTGCCACCTTTCGCGCCTGCGCCCTTTTTCTTCCCGCGCGCGGGCCTGCCGCTGTTGGCGGCGGCCAGCGCCTCCGCGTCGCGGACGCTCAGACCCTTTTCGATGATGAGTTCGGCCAGTCGCTCCGCGCTTTCCGGCTCCATCGCCGCCAGCGCGCGGGCGTGGCCGGCGGTCAGGCTGCTTTTCTTGACCAGCATGCGGATTTTTTCCGGCAGGTTCAGAAGGCGCAGCATGTTCGCGACGTGGCTGCGGCTTTTGCCGAGCGTTTCCGCGATTTTTTCCTGCGTGTGGCCGAATTCGTCGGCGAGTCTCTTGTACCCTTCCGCCTCGTCCAGCGGGTTTAAATCCTCGCGCTGCAGGTGTTCGATGAGACCTATTTCCAGAACAT